>CANGXE010000171.1 GCA_947457525.1 Bacteroidota bacterium
TCACCGGATCATGGCTGCCACACGATTACTAGAGATTCCAGCTTCACGGAGTCGAGTTGCAGACTCCGATCCGAACTGAGATAAGGTTTTTGAGATTCGCGCACTGTCGCCAGTTGGCTGCTCTTTGTCCTTACCATTGTATTACGTGTGTAGCCCAAGGCATAAAGGCCATGATGATTTGACGTCATCCCCTCCTTCCTCTCTGCTTACGCAGGCAGTCTCTTTAGAGTCCCCGACATTACTCGCTGGCAACTAAAGATAGGGGTTGCGCTCGTTGCGGGACTTAACCCAACACCTCACGGCACGAGCTGACGACAACCATGCAGCACCTTGCAACAGACTCTTGCGAGCTATAAAGTTTCCCCTATATTCCTGTTGCATTCTAGCCTTGGTAAGGTTCCTCGCGTATCATCGAATTAAACCACATGCTCCACCGCTTGTGCGGACCCCCGCCAATTCCTTTGAGTTTCATCCTTGCGGACGTACTTCCCAGGTGGTATACTTAACGCTTTCGCTTAGACACACACAGTATATCGCGTATGTCGAGTATACATCGTTTAGGGCGTGGACTACCAGGGTATCTAATCCTGTTTGATCCCCACGCTTTCGTGCCTCAGTGTCAATATAGGTTTAGTGAACTGCCTTCGCAATCGGTGTTCTATTACATATCTAAGCATTTCACCGCTACATGTAATATTCCATCCACCTCAACCTAATTCAAGTCAAGCAGTATCAATGGCAGTTCCGCAGTTGAGCTGCGGTATTTCACCACTGACTTACAAGACCACCTACGCACCCTTTAAACCCAGTGAATCCGGATAACGCTTGCACCCTCCGTATTACCGCGGCTGCTGGCACGGAGTTAGCCGGTGCTTATTCCTCTGGTACCTTCAAGCTCCGAGTAAATCGGAGTTTTTATTCCCAGAGAAAAGAAGTTTACAATCCAGAGGACCTTCATCCTTCACGCGGGATGGCTGGATCAGAGTTGCCTCCATTGTCCAATATTCCCTACTGCTGCCTCCCGTAGGAGTCGGGCCCGTGTCTCAGTGCCCGTGTGGCTGATCGTCCTCTCAGACCAGCTACCGATCGTTGGCTTGGTGAGCCGTTACCTCACCAACTACCTAATCGGACGCACACCCATCGAATACCACCGGAGTTTTAATTACGGAGTGATGCCACTCTGTAATGTTATGGGGGATTATTCTCAGTTTCCCGAGGGTATACCCCAGTATTCGGCAGGTTGTGTACGCGTTACGCACCCGTACGCCACTCGTCAGCGATATTGCTATCCTGTTACCGTTCGACTTGCATGTATTAGGCCTCCCGCTAGCGTTCATCCTGAGCCAGGATCAAACTCTTCGTTGTAAAAGAGTTAAATCCTAATTCAAAAAAGAATTAAAATTAAAAAAGTGATTTAAGCATTTCCTGTTTGATGCTTCTATGTTTCTATCCAATATTTCAAAGAACTTTTGACTGATTTTATTCAATCACTTGTGGTTGTTGAAGTTTGAACTTCTTGGCCGTTTGCCGACAACTTTTGTTTATTTCTGAAGAACGTTTTTCAAATTCGGGACGCAAATATATGTTTTTAATTTTCGCATTTCCAAATTCTTTCTGAAAAATATTTTCAGTTTGTTTTGTTGCACTTTAATTTTCATTTAGTGCATACAGTCTAATTGACTTTTACTATTGCTTATTGACGCTTTCACAGCGCTTGTGCTTTATATTATGAGGTGGCTTTTGCAGCTCTTGAAAACCTGAAGCACAATTTCGAATGTTGTATATTTCGATGGCTCTCATTGAAAGAGAGGCTTTGAATATTTTAAAGAAGCCGTATCGCTACGCTTCATTGATTGTTTTGCTTTTGTTTTGTAAAGAACGTTTTCCTCAAAAGCGGGGCGCAAATATATGTTTTTATATTTTACATCTCCAAATTTATTTCGAAAAAAAACTATTCTTTTTTCTATTCAGTTATTGAACTATAATTTGTATTTCATAACTGTTGCTTGATTGTTATTTGAAAGAACGTTTTCTCTCAAGCGGGGCGCAAATGTAAACGCAGTTTTTGATTTTGCAAATACTTCTCAAAGATTTTTTAAAATAACCAATCATTGCTGCTTTTAATCCATACGTACTTTACCAATGAAAAGTTATTGGCTTTAATGGTCAATGTTTTTGATCCGGCAGATAAAAAAACAGCCCCAAGTGTGAAAACTTGAGGCTGCAATAATTTAGAATGCGCGATAAGTGATTAGCCAATTTGGATTTCTACTACCGGGCTTACTTTTGCTTCTTCCTTTTTAGGCAGTGTTACTGTAAGAATACCGTCCTCATAACTAGCGGCTATTTTCTCTACATCGATAGTTTTCGGCAAAGTAAAGGCACGACTAAAAGAAGCGAAGTTGAATTCTTTACGTTTGAACTTTTGCTCTACTACTTCAGTTTCTTGTTTTTTCTCGCCAGTGATAGTGAGAAGGTTGTTTTCTACTTTGGCGGAGAAGTCGCCTTTTTTGAACCCCGGTGCTGCTACTTGTATGGCATAACTGTCTTTAGTGTCTTGCACATTTACTAGTGCCGGAGTTTTAAAGTACTCAGATTGAGTAACGCTTGGGAATTCATTTTCAAAGAAGTTTTCAAACATGTTTGAAAATCTTGGAAAGGCTACTTTGCCTGTTTCGGGTTTTACTGTTATGAATGTCATAGCTTTGGTTTTTTAGTTTAGAAATACGAAATGGTTATTTCAAACTAAATGCCAAGCCAATATTTAAGCCATTATGACTGAAAATGAGTAAATCAAGAAGACAAAATTTCCGAATATAATAATTATGATTGAAAAAATGGCGTTTTTTCACCAGATAAAGTACTTCTACTTGTCCTCTACGCTGCCTTTCTTCCAATATTTTCCACCTTTTTTATCAAGCTGAAACATTCGGGAAATAGTAAACCCAAGACGAAAAGCGCCTTGCGCCCAGTTGGCAGTGTTGAAGGGCAAGAAATCTTGATCTAGCAATCCGCGGCTGTTTGTAAGATTAATATGGAATACGTGTCCACCTGTTTCAAACTCAAATCCAATGTGTAAATTAGGGTAGTAAGCCGCATTTTTTATACCTCTAACCATAGGGAAGTATGTCCTACCACCTACGCCATCTCTAATAATGGGCAATGAATATTCAAACACAATGGCATTTCGCTTGCTTATTTTGGCCCGTCCGGAAAAGCCGAGAAAGAACATACCATTCTTATCGTTGAATGCTACGTTGTTTCGCCAAACAAAGGAAGGCGTCAATTGCAAGGACAACCAACTAGTAGCTTTACAGGCTATTAATGCTTGGGCGGTGTAGGACAAGCGATGCGAAAATGCTTTGTAGCCTTTCGGGAAATAGTTTAAGTCGTTAACATTGGTGGATGGACGCATGCTAGAAATAGCCGTGTTGCCATAAAGCACTATTGTGAACGGAATTTTAAAATCTTTAGTTTGTTGGAGCACACGATATTTTATGCTGGCATTCCATAACTCACGGAGCGGCCCTGCACCTTTCATTCTGCCGGCACCGATAGTCAAGTTATCAGTTACACCGTAATCAAACACAAAACCGATGTCTGCAGCTTGATCGAAACCAAAAAGGGAATGAATGTGGTCATTTTGTGAAGCTGCTATGTCTCCAAAGCGATGACTGATGCGGAAATCCATCGCCTTTTTCTTGACCATTTCTACTGAATTGCCATTGATGACCCGTGTAGTTTTGAAAGTAAACGCCACGTATTCTTTCTTTGGTTTTTGTTCTTGCAGAAGTTCATCCATTAAGTCGGTCTGTGCAACAGCAATAGAACTCAACAACAATAGTACGAGCGTGTGAAGTATTTTCATGATTGAAAAATTATAAGGTTATAGGCTACGAGTAGCAATAATAAAAAAAGGCATGATGCCTTGCGGAAATCATGCCTAGGAAATTGATTGTTTGGCCACTATTTTTTTTGATAAGGTATTAGATTGAATGCCAAATCTACTGCTATCACTTTTGAAATTGCTAGAGTAACTGCAGCCGGTATTGAAATATTATGGTCGGCTAAAGTCACATCAAACTTAGCTTTGGCAGAAATAGGTTGTCCATTTTTTATCGTCAATATCCCTTTTACTTCTCGAGCTAATTGAACGCCATGAATCTCGAAGGTACCTCGAATGGTTACCGGCATATCACCATCTTTACTATAATCCAATGGTTCAACAATTTCTCCATTAAACACACCGTATGGATATTTGTCACTTTCTAGATAGTTCTCATTGAAGTGCTCTTGCATCAATTTATCCTTAAAGACAAAAGAGGTGATCAATATTTTTGTGTTAATCTTCTGTGTTTTTGTACTAAAGACGCAGACGGCTTTATTTGTTGTCGCTTCTATGTTCTCAATAGGTGAAGAAGAAAAAAAATGCACCTTACCTTGGGTAGTTACAAAAGTGGTTGACGTGTCATTTTGCGCAAACAAACACGTACTAACTAAAATTAAAAGTAA
>CANGXE010000172.1 GCA_947457525.1 Bacteroidota bacterium
ACTATGGAAAGTAGTGGTAGTTTTTGGGATTGTGGCGAGTTTGTGTCAGGTGCATGGAAATTGCAAGTGGTTCACCCACCAGGCGCACCGTTCTTTTTGATGCTTGGCCGTTTGTTTACCCTCTTGGCGGGTGGCGATCCTTCTAAAGTGGCTTTAATGGTGAATTGGATGAGTGCACTTTCTACAGCTGGTGCAGTTATGTTTACTTTTTGGACAGTGACTGCATTGGCACGCAAAGTCATCATGAAAGACGGCAACTACACCGATGAGAGAACTTTTACTGTTCTTGGAGCCGGATTAATCGCTGCTGCATCTTGCACGTTTGTTGACTCGTCTTGGTTTAGTGCGGTGGAAGGCGAGGTTTATGCTTTGTCGCAGTTTTTCCTCTCGCTGATTGTATGGATAATGGTGAAATGGGATGCAGACGACAGCCCGCATGCCGACCACTGGTTGGTTTTGATTGCTTACATGACCGGGCTTTCTATAGGTGTCCACTTGTTAAGCTTACTTGCCTTGCCAGCTATTGCGCTTATCTATTATTACAAGCGTTTCAAAACGACTACTGTGGGTTGGATGGGTGCGATTGCGATAGGCTTTTTGGTGCTTGGCTTGTACATGAAATTCATCATTTCGTTTACGCAATCTTACCTTGCGGGAATGGATTTATTCTTCGTGAATACGCTAGGAATGGGCTTTAACTCCGGTATTGTTTTTGGCGTTGCATTATTGGTAGCAGTTATAGTTTCGCTTTTAAAGTACACTCACTCCGGCTCTCAACGTGACTTCAACATTGCCCTCGGTGTCAGCATCCTTTACGTAGTAGCCGGATTTATCATTAACGATAGTTGGACTGCACGCTTTATCCGTTTAATTTTTGTCGGAGCATTGTTTGCCGCTCAACGCTACGGCTATGAAACCCGTAGATTAGTGAATATTGGTGTGTTAGCCATTGCATTTTCTTATGTTGGCTATTTGTCCTACATCATGGTACCAATTAGAAGTTTGGCCAACACGCCAATCAACATGAACCGCCCGACTGATCCGTTCTCCTTAAAATCTTACGTTGACCGTGAGCAATATGGCGATCGTCCACTCGTAAAAGGGCCGGATTACACGGCTTCTTATGATGACATTGTTGGTTACAAAAAAACCGGTGAGCGTTGGTCAAAAAATGAAAAAAATGGTCAATATGACTATGCCGGAGATAAACAAGACTATGAGTTTAGCCCTGAATCGCAGATGCTTTTCCCACGCTTAGGATTTTGGCAAGAAGAAGGCAAGAAAGCCGGCTACCGTGCTTGGTTAAATCCCGAGTATAATGTAGTAGAACGTGGAACAAAGAATGTAGTTAAAACTTTTCCTCCTTCGGGACAGCGTGCTGCGAATGAATACGTAGCAGAGTTAAACAAAGAAAATCGTGGCCCGGATGGTCGCGGTGGATATGCGGTGAAAGATGCTATTTCTTTTAGCGACAACATTGCTTACTTCTTCAAATACCAAGTGGGGTATATGTATTTCCGTTACTTGATGTGGAATTTTAGCGGACGTCAGGATGATATTCAAGGAACCTATGGCAACGATAACGGCCGATGGATTACCGGTATATCATTCATAGATAACTCAGGAATGTTCTTCACTCCAGAGTGGCCACAAGAAGGTTTGTCACAATCAGCGCTGACAAACAAAGCACGCAATAAGTTTTACATGATACCATTCATCATTGGTGTGATTGGTTTGATTTATACACTTTATCGTCACGAAAAAATATTCTGGATTATACTAGTGCTTTTTGGCACAGCCGGTTTGTTGCAAATTATCTATCAAAACGAACCGCCAATTGAACCGCGTGAGCGAGACTATGCACAAGCGGGTTCTTTCATCGTTTTCACCATGTGGATGGGCTTTGGTATGATAGCACTAGTGGATTTATTTAAACGTAAATTACCCGAAATCCCGAGTGTAGCCTTAGCATTTTTACTTTGTGCTACAGCGCCAATATTGATGGGTAGCCAAGGTTGGGACGACCACAATCGTCATGGTCGCTACACTGCACGTGATTTTGCTATCAACTACTTAGAATCTTGTGCTCCTAATGCTGTGTTGTTTACGCAAGGTGACAATGACACTTACCCTCTTTGGTATGCACAAGAAGTAGAAGGTATTCGAACAGACATTCGCGTGATTAACTTATCCTTGTTAGGAGTGGATTGGTATATTGATCAATTGCGCTACAAAATGAATGATGCAGCTCCGCTAAAAATGTCTTGCACACCGGAGCAATATCATGGCAGTTTGAGAGATGCGGTTCGTTATCGTCCGGTACAAGGCATAAGCGCCAACACTCCGGTTGATTTGAAAACAATCATGCAATTTATAGCAAGTGATGATGCACGAAACAAAGACAAAGAATCGGGTGAAAACTTCTACCCTACCAAAACATTCTATTTGGATATTGATACTAACCTAGCTCGTCAAAAAGATATGGTTTCAGCTGATGAATACAACCAATTAGTACCAAGAATTCAATGGAGTATTGAAAACTCTGTGCTATTGAAAAACGATTGGATGACCTTAGACATTGTAGCGAACAATATCTACGATCGTCCTATCTATTTCGCGGTGTCTGTTGCGCCTGATGCTTATCTTGGTTTAGATAAATATTTCCAACTGGAAGGCTTGACCTACCGTGTGGTGCCTAAGTTAAATCAAGGCGGCTCACCATACAGCGCTCCGGCTCGTACTGACGTGATGTATGAGCGCATGATGACTAAGTTCAAATTTGGTGGTATAGAAAGCAATCCAAACATTTACTTGGATGAAAACAACCAACGCATGACAGTAAATATCAAAGGTAACTATGGTCGTTTGGCCGAAGCACTTATCGCCAAAGGCGAAAAAGAAAAAGCAGCCAACATCATTGATTACTCGTTGAAAAATATGCCTCCTCCTGTGGTTCCTCACTCTGTTTTCGATTTCTCGTATCCTGAGGTTTACTACCAAGCCGGACAAAAAGAAAAGGCTAGAAAACTCGTGACCCAAATGATGGCAAAAGCCAAAGACGAACTGAATTACTACAAAAAAGTATATCAATTTAGTTTAAGCCAAGCGCAACAAGCGGGAGATATGAATTACTATCAACAACTACAGCAAGGTGCATTTATGGAAAGACGTGAAGTGCGCGAGCAACTTTATATCATGCAAGAAATGACGACCATCACTAAGAGCCGCGATGATGCTGAATTCAGTGCAGCTATTGAGAAAGAGTTTACTGATTATCGTTATTCCTTTGTTCAAATGCCTAAACCACAATAGGCGCTAACCCAAAACTTTAACCACATAGATTAGTTCAACACAACCGATCTATGTGGTTTTTTATTTATAAGAATTATCTGCCATGCATCAACCACACAAAGACAACTTTTGCATTTTTGGCCGCAAGCCAATTTTAGACTCTCTCAAAGACGGTAAGCGTTTCGACAAACTGCTTATTTTAAAAAATAGCAGTGGTGATGAAATTCGCGAAATACAAATGCTTGCTCGACAGTTTGAAATTCCCATGCAACAAGTACCGCGCGAAAAGTTGGATAGTGTGACACAGAAGTATTCTCGCCATCGCGAAGTCAATCATCAAGGGATCATCGGGTTCCAATCTATGGTAGATTATCACAGCATTGACGATGTGATTCATAACGTATTATCGGAAGGAAAAAATCCACTCTTTCTTCTACTCGATGGTATCACCGATGTCGGCAACTTTGGCGCCATTGCTCGTTCAGCAGAATGTCTAGGTGCTCATGCCTTAATTATTCCCACACAAGGCGCAGCACAAATCAATTCAGAAGCCATGAAATCTAGCGCAGGTGCCCTCAACAAAATATTTGTCTGTCGCGAAAAAAGTTTATTGACGACTGTAAAATATCTCAAAGCCAATGGATTTAGAGTTTACGGCACAGATATGCGCGACTCCTCCGAAATTTCAAAAGTAGATTTCACGATTCCCTGTGCTATTGTGATGGGCGCAGAAGGTAGCGGTGTGTCAAAAGAGATATTAAAAAACTGTGATGAAACCATACGTATTCCGATGAGCGGCACCACTGAATCGTTAAATGTATCGGTGAGCGCTGGTATCATTCTTTATCAAGCACAAGCACAGCGAGATTCGGCTTAATCTTTCTTTAGTGCATTCACAAAAATCAAGCCCCAACCTGCGATAAAAAAGAACCCGCCAACTGGTGTAATCGGACCGAGTATAACGGTAGGCATTCCGGTTAACTCGCGCGTAGCTAACAGATACAATGAGCCTGAGAAAAACAAAATACCCAGTACAAAACAATAAGCCGCATTACGAATTAGCTTCGAATCTTCAGCTTTTAGGTAAATAGCACAAACAATTAAAGCCAGCGTGTGGTAAAATTGATATTGTACCCCTTTCTCCCACATGGTGATGTACTCGGGGCTTATCAATTTCTTTAATCCATGCGCTCCGAAGGCACCAAAAGCAACA
>CANGXE010000173.1 GCA_947457525.1 Bacteroidota bacterium
CGAATATATCCAATTAGATTGGGCGACTGCGTTGGAGATAAACAATGATGGATTTGAGTTACAACGCAGCACAGATGCTCAGAGCTGGACAAATATTGCTTGGATAAATGGCAACGACAACAGCACTACGGCCAAGTTCTATAGCCATAACGATATGCAAGTAGCGCAAAATATCACGTACTACTATCGTCTAAAACAAATAGACAATGACGGACAGTTTGAATACAGCAACGTAGTGAGCTCAAACTTGAACGGAGACGGTTCTTTTGATGTACTTGATCTTGTGCCAAACCCTACAGTAAATCAAACTACTTTGTCAGTGAGTTCAGGTGTTTCGCAAGATATTAAAGTAGTTATATATAACTCGATTGGTCAAGAGGTGCAAACCGTAAACCACGTGTTGAATGTAGGTGTAAACCAAATCACCTTAGATGTGAACTTACTATCAGCCGGCACGTATATGGCAACTGTAACAACTGGTAATGAAATTAGAACTAAACGATTGGTGATTGGCCGATAGGCTTTAATCTATGGATGAAATAAAAAAGGGAGGCGTGATGCCTCCCTTTTTTATTGTTTGTGTTTAATTGTTGAGTAATGGTCTTTGAGCTCCTTCCTTATTTCGAGCCACTATAAACTGGGTCTTTTTTACTTTTTTGAATAAATTCTGTTGGTGTTAAATTTACCAGGGAACTGTGCGGTCTGTATTCATTGTATTCCTCCTTATATGCTTGAATTTTTTGTATTATATCTTCTAAGAACAAGAACCAATTTACATTTAAACACTCGTCTCTGAAGCGAATAATCAGTAATGTTAAATTGATTGACTTCGATAGTTAGCGGTTGGTCGGGGGGGTATTTCAATAGCGCTGTTGTAGGTACCGAGGGGAACTGAGGCGATGTAAACAAGCAGAAGTGGGATGCCGATGGCTCTGAGGAGAAGGCTATCGTCTGCCATAAATGTGTGGGTGAATACTGCATGATGCTGCAACAAATTCGAAAGGTGTTGCGGCAAATAGGATAAGTTTTAAGTGTTGTTATTCAAGGATGAGGTAAGCTGCCTAAAAAGAACCGCCATCCTGGTGGAGGATGGCGGCTGTAATGTAAAATTGTCAATCAATTATCCTTTCAATACCTTAGCGATGGTTTCACCGATAGCAGCCGGAGAGTCAACCACCGTGATGCCACAAGCGCGCATGATTTCCATCTTTGCTGCAGCGGTGTCGTCTTTGCCGCCAATGATGGCGCCTGCGTGACCCATTCTGCGGCCCGGAGGCGCAGTTTGTCCGGCTATGAACCCTACAACCGGTTTCTTGTTGCCGGTGGCTTTAATCCAGTTAGCGGCTTCTGCTTCGAGGCTTCCGCCTATCTCGCCAATCATCACGATAGCGTCTGTTTCAGGGTCATTCATAAACAACTCCACAGCTTCTTTAGTAGTAGTGCCGATAATCGGGTCGCCTCCAATACCAATAGCTGTAGAAATGCCTAAGCCGGCTTTCACCACTTGGTCGGCTGCTTCGTAAGTCAAAGTTCCTGACTTAGACACAATACCTACTCTTCCTTTCTTGAACACGAAACCCGGCATAATACCCACTTTCGCTTCTTCAGGCGTGATAACGCCCGGGCAGTTTGGTCCGATAAGGCGAGTTTTTTTGTCGCTTAAATAGCTTTTCACACGCACCATGTCTTGCACGGGAATACCTTCGGTGATACATACCACTACTTCTACACCCGCATCGGCAGCTTCCATGATGGCATCTGCAGCAAATGCCGGTGGAACGAAGATAATGCTCACATCGCATCCGGTGGCTTTGCGCGCATCGGCCACGGTGTTGAACACCGGTTTGTCTAAGTGCTTCTCTCCTCCTTTGCCGGGAGTGACACCACCAATAACGTTGGTGCCGTATTCAATCATTTGCGTAGCGTGAAAAGTACCTTCTTTGCCGGTGAAACCTTGCACCACTATCTTCGAATTTTTGTTGACTAATACTGACATACTTTTTATGGTTTTTTCTTGTTTAAAATGACTGTTTGGGTTGATTAATATTTGGCGCGTCTGCGTAAATCCTTTAAAAATTCGGAGGCGAATATAAAATCAAAAAGTTCTCCTTCTGTAATTTGCATAACTTCTTGGGTGGTTCCCTCCCAATATTTCAGTCCTTCATGAATAAAAGTGACTTTATCCCCAATACCCATCACGGAGTTCATATCGTGGGTGTTGATGATGGTGGTCATGTCAAACTCTTGGGTAATTTCTTTAATTAACGCATCAATCACTAAGGATGTTTTAGGGTCGAGGCCGGAGTTGGGCTCATCGCAAAACAGATACTTAGGGTTCATCACAATGGCACGCGCAATACCCACCCGTTTTTTCATCCCGCCCGATAGTTCGCCCGGATACTTCTTGTTGGTGTTTTCCATGTTCACACGCTTCAAGCAGAAGTTGACGCGCTCTCTCTTTTCCTCTTCGGTCATGGTCGTAAACATATTGAGGGGAAAGGCAATATTGTCATGAACCGTCATAGAATCAAAAAGGGCTGTGCCTTGAAAGAGCATGCCAATTTCTCTGCGAATGGCTTTGCGCTCTTTGAAATCCATATCCATCACATTGCGACCATCATAAAGAATAGCCCCGCTGTCGGGTTCATAAAGCCCCACCATACATTTAAGCGTAACAGTTTTACCCGAGCCGGACTTGCCGATAATCAAGTTACACTTACCCGAATCAAACACTGCCGACACACCTTTGAGTACTTCATGGTCGCCAAAACTTTTCTTTATGTTTTTTATCTCTATCACAATAACAAAAATGCAACGATGAAATTAACTACAATCACCACAATGCTACTCAGCACCACGGCTTGAGTAGAAGCCTTCCCGATTTCTATAGCTCCGCCTTCCACTTTAAACCCTTTGTAACAAGAAATGGTAGAAATGATGATGCCGAACAACACCGACTTAATCAACATGATGTTTAAGTCACTCACCTTAAACGCATCTTGCAATCCGCGAACGTATTCAGCTGTACTAAAATAGCCCCCCGCCACTCCGCCAAACCATCCGCCCATCAATCCTAAGAATACAGCTAAAATAACCAGCATCGGTATCACAATGATGGCAGCAATAACTTTAGGCCCAATCAAATAAGCCGGTGCGTTTACGCCCATAATTTCATACGCATCTATTTGCTCAGATATACGCATACTACCCAACTCAGAGGCAATATTGCTGCCCACTTTACCCGCCAAAAGCAAAGCAGAAATGGTAGGTGCCAACTCCAAAATCATCGACTTGCGCAAGATAGACCCCATCCACCACATCGGCACAAGGCTGATGCTCTTTAACTGATAAGAAAATTGAACGGCTGTAACGGCTCCGATGAAAGTGGACACGATAGCAATGATGACTAAAGAGCCAATCCCTATCTCAGTAGCTTGGCGAAATACTTCAATCCAAAACATACGCGGCTTCTCCGGTTTGGCAATAGCCGAACGCATCAGAATGAGGTAATTTCCTACGGCTTCAAAAATCTTAATCATAGTAGTATAACTGCGCTAAAATAGAAGAAAGTACTAAAGGATATAATTATGGCACTAGAAAGCGTGTATTTTTTATGTTTGAAACATGAATAAAACAATTGTAGTCACCGGAGCATCGCGAGGAATTGGTCGCGCCATTGCCCTTTTATTTGCTAAAAAAGGTTTTGATGTAGCAGTTTGTGCCCGCTCAGAAAAAGATTTAAATGCGCTGGCTGAAACCCTAAAAGCCGCAGCGCCAAGTCCGATTAAGGTTATCGCTGAAGTTTGTGATGTGAGCGACAAAGCACAAATCATAAAGTTTGGACAAAAAATATTGGCTGAATTTACACAGGTGGATGTGTTGGTGAATAATGCGGGCGTATTTTTACCAGGTCAAGTAATTAATGAAGAAGAAGGCACGCTCGAAAAACTCATCAATACTAATCTTTACAGCGCTTACCACATCACTCGCCAATTAGCGCCAAAAATGATAGCACAGAAAAGCGGACACATATTTAATGTAAGCTCTGTGGCGGGCATTCAGGCCTACAACAATGGCGGGTCTTACAGCATTTCGAAATTTGCGATGCGCGGCCTGTCCATGGCGCTCCGTGAAGAACTAAAACCGCACAATGTGAGAGTAACCACCCTACTGCCGGGTGCAACACTAACCGACTCTTGGGCGGGAGTAGATTTGCCCGAAAGCCGTTTTATGCAAGCCGATGATGTGGCACAGACAATATGGGACATTTATCACTTACCGACTACCACTGTCATTGAAGAATTAATCCTCCGGCCACAGTTAGGTGACATTTAATTCTTTAAAAACTTGTTAAGCTAAAACCGCTTTCAAAAAATAATTTGGTGATTAATTAAACCTCCTGCTATTTTTGCCATCAAAAGAAAAAATAACTTCTACATGAAAAAGATAATGACTTTATGCTTCATCGCTTTTGCAGTGCTTATTGTAAA
>CANGXE010000174.1 GCA_947457525.1 Bacteroidota bacterium
AAAATCGATAAGATATATAGCCTCCGACAATGTGTGTGGCTGAAACACTCAACGTGGTCAAAAGGATAGTAAGAAGAAGTAGTTGTTTTCTCATTAATGTGTCTAAAGGGATACGAAATTAAGTGATAAAAGCTATTTATCTGCTCAATCAGAACAAAATAGATGCCATCAGGTTGTTTGGTGAGTTAACATATCGACAAAAAGTACAGCATAATTTGCTTGAAAAGCTTAGGTTCTTCCAACATCGCCACGTGTTTAGTCCTTTTAAACAAGTGAAAGTCAACTACTTTGCCCAAGGGCACCTGCTGCAAAGAAATGGAAAGCGGCACTGCTTCATCTGTTTTTCCGCTTACCAAAAGAATAGGAACTTTTAATTGGCCGAGTACTTCACTGTTGTCCGGTCGATTGGCCATGGCTGAATTTGCTGCCATTAAGCCCTCGGGCGAATAATTTCCGGCTTGTTCAACTAACTTTTTGATAAGCGTAGCATTTTTGCTTAGAAAAGCTGGGGTAAACAAGTTGGGTAAAATCTCTTTGACAAAAGGCAAGCTACCATACTGCGCAATAAACTCGTTTCCTTTTTTGCGGTTCGCCTTTTTCTCTGCCGTGTCGGCAAAGCAATGTGAATTGATTAACCCTAAGCTGATGATTTTTTCCGGTGCTTTTTTGGCGATGGCTAGTGCAGTATAACCTCCCATGGAATGACCAAATACACGAAAAGACGCTACTTTTTCTTTATCGGCTATCGCCAGTACATAATCGGCATAGTCGCTGATTTGCCAGTTTTTGTGCCGGGCGGGAAGTGCTGAGTTTCCAAAACCGGGTAAGTCGGGTACAATTACGCAGTAATTTTCTGTTAACCACTTTGCTGTTGACGTCCACAAACTTCCTTCTTCCACAAAGCCGTGTAGCAAAAAAATAGTTTTCCCTTTGCCTGACTTGGTATATTTACAAATCGCTCCTTTCCAATTGATTAATTGCTCCATACTATCTGTTTTGTTTAAATCTTATTTATTCAATCTCTCTTTTGCCTCAATAGTTTATTTTCACCCCTCAAAATTAAATTTATGCGTGGCTTTTACCGAACAAGCAGTCTGTTGATTGGCTTATTACTTTACACTTCAATCGTACAATCACAAGAAACTACTTTTAAAACAAATGGTCCCGACAACTATTTAGAAGGTTTACATGCTTTCACCAACGCCACTATTTTTAAAGATTACCAAACCAAGTTACAAAACGCTACGCTGCTCATTCGCGATGGAAAGGTAGAAAACATCGGTACATCAGTGACTTTACCGGCCGGTGCTATTGTGCACGATATGCAAGGTAAATTCATTTATCCTTCTTTCATTGATTTATACACCGACTATGGAATGCCTGAAGCCACAAAACCTAAACGTAGTGAATCGCCACAGTTAGAATCTAACATAAAAGGGGCTTATGGTTGGAACCAAGCTATTCATACTGATTTTCATGGAGTAAAAAATTTTACTACCAACGCCACACAAGCTGAAGATTGGCGAAAAGTTGGTTTCGGTGTAGCTTTGACCAATGCGAAAGACGGCATTGCGCGAGGTACAGGCGCATTAGTCACCTTGGCGAACGACCGTGAAAATAATGTGGTGGTGGTGCCACAAGCTAGCGCGCACTATTCATTCAACAAAGGAACTTCTACGCAAGATTACCCAAGTGCATTGATGGGTGTTATTGCGCTTTTGCGTCAAACGTATTTTGATGCGCAGTGGTACAAGCAGACAGCCAATAAAAAAGAGTACAATATTAATTTGGAAGAGTGGAATAATCAGCAAAGTCTACCGCAAGTTTTTGATGCCGGTGGGGATTGGTTACACATTTTGAGAGCAGATAAAGTGGGCGATGAGTTTGGTGTGCAATACATCATCAAATCTAAAGGCGATGAATATCAACGAATAGCTGAAGTCGCCAAAACAAAAGCTTCGCTCATTGTGCCGCTCAATTTTCCGAAAGCATTTGATGTAGAAGATCCCTACAAAGCCGACTGGGTGTCGCTGGAAGAAATGAAACATTGGGAATTAGCTCCTACTAATGCAGCAGCGTTACAAAAGGCAGGTGTGGAATTTGCTTTCACAGCGGCCGACCTCGAGAAAAAAGAAGAGTTTTTAAATGCGCTTCGCAAAGCAGTGAAATACGGCTTAGATTCTGCGGTGGCTTTAAAAGCGTTGACGTATAATCCGGCCACTTGGTTGAAAGCCTATGATAAAGTAGGCTCTTTGGAGAGTGGCAAGTTGGCTAATTTTTTCATTACCTCTTATCCTTTGTTTAGCGACAAAGCAGAAATCAATGAAAATTGGGTGCAAGGCAAAAAATATGAAATTAAATCTTTTGCGCCTGAAGATATTCGTGGGGAGTATGCCTTGCAAGGGGCCTTCGATCAGCGCCTAAAAATCATGCGGACTTATGATTTAATATTGACCGGAGATGCTGCTGCGCCAAAAGCGCAAATCAAGTGGGATGATACCACAAAAGTGGACGTCAGATTGAGTTACAAAGACAATGACATTACGTTTTCATTTTCACCCGACAAGAAAACATCGAACAATAAAATTCGGTTGAGTGGGGTTATTAATTATACCAACGCCACTTGGAGCGGTGATGGTCAATTGGCTGATGGCTCTTGGATAAAATGGACCGCCAAGCAAACCAAATCTGCAGCAGCCGACACCGCTAAAGCGAAAATTGACTCCACTGATTTTACCAAAGATTTAGGCAAAGTAATTTTCCCATTCATGGCTTATGGAGCAGACGAGTGGCCCAAAGCGGAAAATTATTTATTGAAAAACGGTGAGGTGTGGACCAACGAGGCGGCAGGTATTTTGAAAAATACGGATGTGATTATTCGCAGTGGGAAAATTGCTAATGTGGGGAAAAATCTGGCTTGTGCCGATTGTAAAACTATTGACGCCACCGGCAAATACATCACGAGTGGAATTATTGACGAACACAATCACATTGCTATTCGTGGAGGGGTAAACGAAGGCACAGAAGCGAGTAGTGCCGAAGTTCGAATTGGCGATGTGGTGACTAGTGAAGACATTAACATTTACCGCCAATTGGCAGGTGGTGTTACCGCTGCACAATTGCTGCACGGCTCGGCCAACCCGATTGGTGGACAAAGCGCCATCGTCAAATTCAAATGGGGTTATGTGCCTGAGCAAATGAAAATAGAAGGCGCAGATGGTTTTATCAAATTTGCTTTGGGCGAAAACGTAAAACAAAGCAACTGGGGCGACCGCAATCGCGTGCGCTATCCGCAAACAAGAATGGGTGTGGAGCAAACGTACTACAACTACTTTACCAAAGCCCGCGAGTATGAAAAACAATGGAAGAGTGCAATTACCTCTATCAAAGGAAAACAAACAAGTGTTAGTCTGCCGCGCAGAGATATTGAGCTAGAGGCTCTGGTTGAAATTTTAAACAGTAAGCGATTTATTACTTGCCACAGTTATGTGCAAAGTGAAATCAACATGTTGATGCATGTGGCTGATTCGTTTGGATTTAAAGTGAACACGTTTACGCATATTCTTGAAGGATACAAAGTGGCCGACAAAATGAAAGCGCATGGCGTACACGCTTCTACTTTTGCCGATTGGTGGGCCTATAAATATGAAGTGATTGATGCGATACCTCAAAACGCTGCCATTCTTATGCGCATGGGCATCAACACGGCTATCAATTCTGACGATGCGGAAATGGCGCGCAGATTAAATCAAGAAGCCGCCAAGAGCGTAAAGTATGCTGGCATGAGCGAAGAAGAGGCATGGAAAATGGTGACCATCAATCCGGCTAAAATGTTGCATTTAGATAATCGCACCGGTTCTATCAAATCGGGTAAAGATGCCGATGTCGTGGTTTGGAGCGCCCATCCATTGTCTGTTTACGCCAAAGCAGAAAAGACGTTTGTAGACGGTATTTTGTTTTTTGATATAGAAAAAGATGCGGAGAGACGCGAGCAAATCAAAGCAGAACGTGCCCGTTTAATTCAAAAAATGTTGGATAACAAAAAAGGCGGAGGCGCTACGCAAGAACCAACGCCAAAAGGCAATCACACTTATTCTTGCGGCCATGCCGACCACGAACATTAATTCACTACAGATAAAAATTTAGCACATGTCTAACTATAAAAAAGTCTTCGCCTCGCTTTTGTTTTTGCCCTTCGGTTTTTCGCTGATGGCGCAGAGTGATGTTCCCGCTCCGGCACCCAAACAGCAAGAGAAAATCTATTTAACGCATGCCAGCATCCATGTGGGAAACGGGCAAGTCTTGAGCAATGCTACCATTGGTTTTGAAAATGGGGTGATTACTTTTTTGGAAGAAAATCCATCGTTCAAAACAGATGAAACATTGGGCAAGGTGATAGACTGCACCGGCAAACACATTTATCCGGG
>CANGXE010000175.1 GCA_947457525.1 Bacteroidota bacterium
ATCAAATAATCTCTCACTAAATCAACACTATGGCCACAATTCTGATTGCAGACGATGAAAAAAGCATCCGAAAAACACTTCGAGAAATTCTCGAATATGAGAGTTACAAAGTAGACGAAGCGGTAGATGGAGCGCAAGCTTTTGAAATGCTGAAAGATGGCGATTATGACTGCGCTTTGTTGGACATCAAAATGCCAAAAATGGATGGCATGGAAGTGTTAGATAAACTAGTTGGCACAGACTGCGAAACCCCAATCATCATGATTTCAGGTCACGGCACGGTTGAAAATGCTGTAGAAGCCACAAAAAAAGGAGCCTACGATTTTATCCAAAAGCCGCCTGATTTAAATCGTCTTTTGGTGACTGTGCGCAACGCTCTCGAGAAATCAAACTTAGTAACAGAAACGAAAGTGTTGCGAAGAAAAGTAGGGAAAACGCGAGAAATCATTGGAGAAAGTCCAGCTATTCAAAAGATAAAAGACACCATTGAACGTGTTGCACCTACCGAAGCAAGAATATTAATCACCGGTGATAATGGTACGGGTAAAGAACTCGTAGCTCGTTGGATACACGAGAAAAGCAACCGCGCAAATGGTCCGATCGTAGAAGTGAATTGTGCAGCTATCCCATCTGAACTTATCGAGAGTGAATTGTTTGGACATGAAAAAGGAGCATTTACATCTGCTATCAAACAGCGTATAGGTAAATTTGAGCAAGCCAATGGCGGCACCATTTTCCTAGATGAAATTGGTGATATGAGCTTGAGCGCACAAGCCAAAGTACTAAGAGCGTTGCAAGAAAATCGCATCACTCGTGTGGGTGGAGACAAAGACATTTTAGTAGATGTTAGAGTTGTTGCAGCAACCAACAAAGACCTTCTTAAAGAAATTGAAGAGAACCGTTTTAGAATGGACCTTTATCATCGCTTGAGTGTTATACTCATTCACGTACCTTCGCTGAACGAGCGCTCAGATGATGTACCTTTGCTTGCCGATAAATTCGTTAAAGAAATCTGCGAAGACTACGGCATTCCTAAAAAAGTGCTCACACCGAAAGCATTGGAAGAATTGAAAACTATGAATTGGGAAGGTAACATACGCGAATTGCGCAACGTGATGGAGCGTTTGGTTATTTTATCAGACCAAAAAATTACGGAAGTCGAAGTGCGTAATTTCGTCACTAATACACAAGCTAAAGATACCCCAACCGATTTGTTTGAGCAATATGACAAGTTTCAGGACTTTAAGGAACACATCGAAAAATTGTTCATAGAACACAAACTCAAAAAATTCGTTTGGAACGTGTCGAAAACTGCGGAAGTTTTGGATATACAAAGAAGCCATTTGTACAACAAAATCGAGAAATACGATTTAAGGAGACAATAGACAACTTGTAGATTTAAATATTCAACTTTTTTTTATGAAGCCTTTGCAAATTTCAAAATCCATCTATATTTGCAGTCCAATTTAAAAAAAGAAGTTCTTAAAAACATTGGATCGGTAGTTCAGTTGGTTAGAATGCTGCCCTGTCACGGCAGAGGTCGCGGGTTCGAGTCCCGTCCGATCCGCTCTCAACGCTCACATTTTGTGGGCGTTTTTTGTTTATGGCCTTTTAAGTAAAGTTAATGGTAGTTTCAATAAAGACTTTACATAAAACTAGTGTGTAGGAAACTAATTATTACCGTTTGCATTCCTATGCACTTTTTTTGCTCACGTATAGTAAAATAAAAAAGCCATACATAATTGGATTTAGCAAAAGAATTGCCTAATTAAATGCATGATTAAGAACTGCCAAATACTTTCCTTCATTTGCTTTTACAGAAAAGTTATTAATGACTTTTTCTCTACCCTTCTTTCCAATTTGTTTTCTGAGTTCTGGGTCATCAATTAATTTGATAATAGTCGAAATCCACTCTTCATCACTATCAACAAGAAAACCATCAACATTATTTTGAATTACTCTAAAATTTGTACCAAATGCTGTAGCAATAGCAGGGATTGCACAACTCATATAAGTAATAGCTTTACAACCACTCTTCCCTAACACCCATTCTTCTTTAGGGATAGGATAAACCCCAATGTCAATCTTATGTAAATCGTTGATTTCATTGACTTCAGACCAAGCAATATTTGTAACATCTACACCTTTACACTGATATGTTGAATTAGAAATTACAACTAACCTAATTTTTCTTTGATTGGCCACTTCGCGAAATACGTTATCAAGTAAATGAAGATATTTCATTGTAGAGTGACTACCCGTCCAACCGATTGTAGTTACTTCTTTTGCTGAATAATCATCTATTGCTACAAAACGGTTAGTATCAAAAGTAGAAGAAATGTCTGTTCGATTTGAATTAAACTGAGCTACGTATTCATCCAACTTTGGTGTGCACACCACAACATGTTCTGCAGCTTTCATTAGTACAGCCATCTTTTTGGTTCCCTTGAGCTTGGACACCCAAGAGTTTGCTGAACTTGTGTCCCCCAAAAATACCATATCATCAATATCATATATGAGATGCGTAGCTAATTTGGTAACAATATGTTCCATAATAGGTGGCCCCAAAGGGGTAATCCAAAGAAAAACATATACACCATCATAAAAGGGAATACGAAAAAGATCAAAAAGGCGTCTTCCATAACCCCACAATGTCCAAAACACTTTCTCCACTAAATGACCAGGCTGATATATAATTTTCCAAAACCTGTCAGTTTGAAAAGGTGAGACAACAACCTCATAACCAGATTTTTCCCAATTTGAAAAATATTGTTCATATTTCAACCGCTGCCCTGGATTTGTGCCTTGAGGTGAAGGACAAAGTACTAAAATTCTTTTCTTACTCATAACGTGAAGATATGACTATTATAAATAGTCTGCATAGTACGAATCTACATATTCTTTTAAGCAAATTCTCCAATCTCGCATGATATTTAATCCTCTTAGGTCTAGTCGCTTATTGACTAAGCGTTCTGATGCTGGGCGAGCAGCAAAATAAACATCTTTAAAATACGTACTACTCACTTCCGTTACCTTAATTTCATTTTCTTTTCCCAGTACTTTAACTAACTCCTGAGCTACTTCTAGCCGCCCTGTTTCACCTCCGCAGACCATATTATAAACACCCCAAAATCTTTTCTCCATAAGAAGTTTAGCATTTTGAGCAAAATCCATAGTAAATGTTGGCGTACCTAGTTTATCATTTACCACAAACAGTTCTTTGTTACCATCCTTCAATTGCTTCATCAGCTTTTGAATAAACTTCTTATCTTTTTTGGGTCCTGCTCCCATCATCCAACCCGCCCTACAAACCAAGTGTTCTCTTTTGTTTTCTTTGACAAATAACTCCCCCATGTATTTACTACGAGCATAGTGACCAAGAGGATTAGGTAAATCCCAATCGTCATATAACTCTTTCTCTCCATCGTAAATTCCTGCAGTTGAAATATACAACAAAGGGATATTCAGTTCATTTGAAATATGAACTGCATTTTCTACAGCTATCGTATTTGTTGTATATGTATCATCAATATTTAACTCACAATATTCTAAATCTGTGTAGGCTCCTAAGTGAAATAAATAATCAGGCTTAAACTCCAATACATCTTTTTTGTATGCGTCAAAATCTCTGAAGTCCATAAATGACAACCACTCTTCGTTAACATCCTTATCGGTACATTTTAACTCATGTTCTGATGAAAATACCTTATAAAACGCCTCGCCTAACATTCCGCCAGAACCCGCCATGTAAATCCTCTTTTTGCTCATTTGATTTAAAAAATTAAACTGTTTAACACAATAATAGAAAATATTTCTTTCTAATCATCAAACGCAGTACAGCCCAATGCTCAAAGTACTTTTTGCTTACTTGTGAAATTTCAGAACTATGGATTACTTTGCAGATACAATCATTACAAAAACAATGAAAATCATCCTAATACTTTTTTTATTTATCTACCATATTATCCAAGCACAACCATTTGCCGTATTTATAACCACAAATATGGCATTTGTGAAAGGAGGTGAATTCACAATGGGCAACAATGAAGGCAAGCGGAACGCTCGACCGGCACACGATGTGGAGCTGAGTGATTTTTATATCGGAAAGTATGAAGTGACGCAGGGTCTATGGCACCGCATCATGAATACGGATACAAGTGGGGTAAGCTATTGCGGCAATTGTCCGGTATATGACGTTAAATGGGAGGCAATTCAGGTGTTTATAGCAAAGCTAAATCAGCTAACGGGCAATTTGTATCGCTTGCCTACAGAAGCAGAATGGGAGTATGCCGCGAGGGGTGGTCAACTATCCAAAGGATATAAATATTGCGGCAGCGACAGCGTGGGAGAAGTGGCATGGTATAAACCAAATGCGGATATGAAAACGCACCCCGTAGGGTTAAAAAAGCCAAAC
>CANGXE010000176.1 GCA_947457525.1 Bacteroidota bacterium
ATGCTAATGGAAAAATAGCAGAGTAGGATTGCACTATTTTAAAATCTGAAACAAGAAAAGGGCTTCCCCCTTTCTTTAACCGGCCTTCTCTCTACTAAATTATCTTTATTGTTTATTTCGTAATATTTGCAATAAAACAACTTCAATAATCCATATTCGTTTATACTTTTGGATGCAAAGTATGTTTATGGAAAACATGCCATTGCTCTATCTTTAAACGCAATATGAGTCAACCACTGTCTTCTTATTCTTATTTGCTGCAAAAGCTTGATAGTTTTATTCGTAAATACTACACGAATAAATTGTTGCGCGGAGCAATATTTTCTGCCGTCTATGTGTTAGCGTTTTTCTTGGCCATCAATTTGCTGGAGTATTATTTCTACCTGCCCACTTACCTCCGCAAAGTCTTGTTCTTTGGTTTCATTTTTTCTTCCATTGCTTTTGTAGCGCGTTTTGTGGGGGCACCATTATTGCATTATTACAAACTAGGAAAGTTAATTTCTTACGAACAAGCCGCACAAATTATCGGCACTCATTTCATCGAGGTAAAAGACAAATTACTTAACATACTACAACTTAAACATGCGGCAGAAACTGCAGCAGAGTCAACGTTGCTTTTTGCAGCCATTGATCAAAAAGCCGTAGAGCTAAAACCGATTGACTTTTCGTTTGCCATTGACTTAAACAAAAATCGCAAATACCTAAAATACCTAGCCCCACCACTATTTCTCTTTTTGTTTATCATCATTGCTGCTCCAAATGTGATTAAAGAAAGTAGCAAGCGTCTTTATCACAACGACACGTACTTTGAAAAAGAAGCACCATTCAAATTTGTGCTGCTCAATCATAGCCTCCGCGCTTTGCAGTTTGAAAACTTTTCCGTGTCGGTAAAAACTGAAGGGGATACCCGACCATCCGAAATGTATGTAGAGGCCGGCAAGCAGATTTTCAAAATGAAAAAAAATGAAGCCGGTATATTTGTGCATGAATTTGTCAATCTGCAAGCTAATACATCTATTCGTTTTTCAGCCAACGGATTTTTTTCTAAGCCTTATCAAATTGATATAGTCGCGAAACCGATTATAGCTTCGTTTGATGTGGTGTGCGACTATCCGACTTACACCGGCAAAGCAGATGAGGTGGTAAAAAACATGGGCGATATGGTGATACCTGCAGGCACAAAACTCACTTGGCGCTTCAACACTCAAAATGTAGAACGACTTAAGCTTCAATTTAGCGATAGCATTTATTCTCCCAAACAGAGCGGTACAGATTTGTTCATATTCAGTAAATCATTTACTCAAAGTGCCAACTATTTACTCAAAGTGGCTAACGCTACAGTAGCAAACCCGGACAGCTCCGCTTATTCACTTAACGTTATACCCGATTTATATCCGGTGATTGCCATAAACGAAAAGAATGACAGCGCTACGCAAAAATATTTTTACTACTTAGGCGAAATTGCTGATGACTATGGCCTTCGCAGATTGACATTTAATTATCAAGTAGAAAACAAAGACAGTGCTCGTGCTTCTATCATCAAAACCATTGATGTGCCTTTTGCCGCAGGCTTGGCTTCGCGATTTACCTACTATTGGTCGCTATCTGAACTCAGCGTGAAACCTGGCGACAAAGTGACCTACTATTTTGAAGTGTTCGACAATGACGGAGTAAACGGCAGCAAAAGTTCACGCAGCAATATGATGGTGTTTGAAATGCCCTCACTCAATGAATTGAACAAAGAAATTACCAAAGACAACAAAGAACTCAAAGCGGATTTGAAAGAAACCATGGCTAAAGCCAAAGAGCTAAAAACCGAGTTGAAAGATATGCAAAACAAGCTCATGGAAAAACAAAACATGAACTGGGAAGACAAGAAAAAACTCGAAAACACACTCGACAAACAAAAGGCACTAGAACAACGACTTAAAGATATTCAAGAAAAATTAAATCAAAATTTTGAGAAGCAAAATGAGTTCAAAGAGCTGAGCGAAAACGTGATGGAGAAACAAAAAAACTTGCAAGAGTTGATGAATAAAACCATGGACGATGAAATGCGCAAATTGATGGAGAAGCTCGAAAAAATGTTGGAGAATTTACAGAAAAAAGATGCCCTCGACAAGATGGAGGACATGGAGATGAGCAACGATAAACTAGAAAAAGAGTTAGACAGAATGTTGGAGCTTTTCAAAAAATTGGAGTTTAATCAGAAGCTAGAAGAAACCGCTAAACGCCTCGAAGACCTCGCTAAAAAACAAGAGGATTTGGCTAAAGAACAAGGCAAAAACCCTGAAGGAAAAGACACGCCCGAACAAAAAGCAGCTCAAGAAAAATTGAAAGAAGAACTGAAAGAAGCCAAGAAAGATTTAGCCGAATTGAAAAAGTTGAATGAAGAAACCAAAAACGAACAAGATTTTAAAGACATAGAAAAAAATCTCGACAACGCTGAGCAGCAAATGGACGATGCGCAAAAAAGTCAAGACCAAAAGCAAAACAACAAAGCTTCGCAAAGTCAAAAAAGCGCGGCCAATAACATGAAAGACGCTGCACAAAAACTAAGCGACATGAAATCAGGTATGGAAGAAGAACAAGCCGCTGAAGACATGCAAGCCATTCGCCAATTGCTCGAAAACATCGTGCAGCTTTCGTTTGACGAAGAGAAACTGTTGAAAGAAGTAAAAGTCACAAACATCAACAATCCTCGCTTTGTTGAGTTGATGAAAGAGCAACAACGCATTCGCGAAAACTCAAAAATGGTAGAAGATAGTTTGTATGCACTAGCCAAACGCCAAGAGCAAATCAAATCGTTTATCACTAAAGAAATTTCGAGTGTCAATAAATATTTAACTAAGAGTATTGACGACATGGAAGACCGCAATGTGGTGAAAGCCGCAGCTAATCAGCAGTTTATTATGACAGGCTACAACAATTTGGCATTGATGCTCAGCGAAGCCTTACAAAGTATGCAACAACAAATGAGCGAAAGCCAAAAACCAAGCAGTGGCCAACCGAAAAACTGCATGAAATGTAAAAAGCCCGGAAAAGGAATGCCCAACTTATCGAAGATGCAACAACAGCTCAAAGACAAAATGGAAAAAATGGGCGAAATGATGAAGAAAGAAGGCGAAGGCAAAAAGCCGGGACAAATGGGTGCTGGAAGCAGTAAAGAATTTGCTGAAATGGCGCAAATGCAACAGCAAATTCGCAAAGAACTCGAACGCCTCAGCAAAGAACAAGGTAAAGATGGAAAGGCACCGGGTGGTGGTGTAGGCGAAGCCATCAAGCAAATGGAGGAAACTGAAAAAAACCTGGTGAATAAACAGTTAACCGCTGAAATGATGAAGCGCCAACAAGATATTTTAAATAAACTTCTTGAAGCCGAAAACGCAGAGCGCGAGCGCGAGCAACAACCCGAACGCGAAAGCCAATCAGGCAAAGAACGCGACCGAAAATTGCCCCCTTCATTGGAAGAATATTTAAAAGCAAAACAAGGCGAAAATGATTGGTACAAAACTGTGCCACCAAGTTTGAAGCCGTATTACAAAACCCTAACAGAAAAATATTTTAGAAACGTTACGGTGCCTACACCGTAGAAATAGAACTTGTTTTGAAGTATTTCGTAGACTATTTTGGAATTTGATAAAAAGTTAATTTAATTTACGTTACATGCAATTAATAGAGTCTGTGGTGAAAACATTGAAATTTAATTCTAATCCGTCCAATATTTCTATCGTTGAGAAATTTATTGATGATCTAAAGTCTGAATTGAACATTGGAGATGATGTGTATGGCAACATACTTATTTCACTGACCGAAGCAGCCAATAATGCTATGATTCACGGAAATAAATGCGACCCTAAAAAAGACGTAACTATTGATTATGAATTAGACTCGCGCGGAAAAAATTTGACCTTTATTATCAAAGATCAAGGGAAAGGATTTAACTACAACAGCTTGCCGGATCCAACCGAGCCGGAAAACTTAGAAAAAACTCACGGTCGTGGTGTTTTCTTGATGATGCAACTAGCAGACATGGTTGTTTTCTCCGATAAGGGCGCTACTGTAGAAATGCAGTTTAAAATATAAAAATTCTATTCCTACAAATTTTCAAAGTACTCCACAATCTTTCTCTTTAGCAATTCATCTTGCTCTTTTAAACTAACCTTCGGTATGGCAGTATTGAGTTCATAATGCGGCCAACCCTCATCATCAGTGTACGTAAAAGTGTAGTATCCTTCTTCGCTCATCAAGCGGCAAACGGCCACGTGCATCAGTTGCTCTTTTTCTTCTTTTTCCCACACGTCTTTCACCACGCCTAGTTCATTGATGCCAATCAAAAAAAGCATAGCATTGATGTCGGGACGTTGTCCAAATTCATCGCGGACGCGATTGCGCACATGATACCAGCGCAA
>CANGXE010000177.1 GCA_947457525.1 Bacteroidota bacterium
CATCAGCTGCATAGCCCCAATATTGTGTGCGCACGAGTTGATGCATGCGCTCGGCAAAGGCCTCAGCGAGGCGGTCGGCTAGGGCTTTCAGCATGATGCTGTGGTAGTCGTCATGGTCGGCTTCAAACTTGGCAATCCATTTCTCTATACCGATGCCGGTGGTCACGGCAAAAGCACCAAAGTAGTCGTCTTTGGGGGCTACGAAATCTGCTAAAGAAATGTTGGGTTGAGCCGTCTTTTTAGTTTGTTGACGCATTTGGTGAAAAGCAGCCAACGGTTTTTTGTTTTCGTCAAACACGGTGATGGTTTCATCTTGCGCAGCAGCCGGGAAAATACCGATGACAGCTCGGGCGGTTATCCATTTTTCGGCAATGATTTGTTGCAACATAGTTTGGGCATCGTCAAAAAGTTTGCGTGCCTCCGCGCCATAGCGAGCGTTTTCGAAAATGCGTGGATACACTCCGCTCATCTCCCAAGTGCTAAAGAAAGGCGACCAATCAATGTAAGGCACAAGGTCTGCCAAAGGATAGTCATCAAATACTTTTGTACCGAGCACAGTTGGTTTTGTAGCCGTGTAGTTAGACCAATCAATAGTGTATTTGTTTTTGCGTGCATCGGCCAAGGAAACATATTCCACATCGCTCTTACGATTAGCGTGCACATCGCGCATTTCTGCAAACTCAGCCTTAACGGCTGCGGCAAAACTTTCGCTTTCATCTTTGCTCAACAAACTGCTGGCTACGGTTACGGCTTTGGAGGCATCTAACACATGCACCACATCACCTGAGTAACTTGGTGCAATTTTCACTGCGGTGTGAAGTTTTGACGTAGTAGCACCACCAATCAACAAAGGCTGTTTCATGCCTAAGCGCTCCATCTCTTTGGCCACGTGCACCATCTCATCGAGCGAAGGCGTAATCAATCCACTCAAACCGATTATCTGTGCGCCTTCAGCTTTGGCGCGCTCCAAAATCTTGTCGGCAGGCACCATCACCCCCATGTCTATAATTTCATAGTTATTGCAAGCCAACACTACGCCTACAATGTTTTTACCAATGTCGTGCACATCGCCTTTCACAGTAGCCAACAAAATCTTGCCGTTGTTTTTGGTGGTGTTTCCGGACAAGCGTTTTTCTTCTTCGAGATAAGGCAAAAGATAAGCCACGGCTTTTTTCATAACGCGGGCACTCTTCACCACTTGCGGCAAAAACATTTTTCCGCTACCAAACAAATCACCCACAATGTTCATACCGGCCATCAATGGACCTTCGATAATCTCTAAGGGTTTGTTGTATTTCTGGCGGGCTTCTTCGGTGTCTGCATCAATAAACTCTACGATACCTTTCACCAAAGCATGTGCTAGACGCTTCTCTACGCTTTCTTTGCGCCATGCTTCGTCTGCTACTTCTGCCTTATCTTTTTTCTTCACGGTTTCAGCAAAAGTTAACAAGCGTTCGGTGGCATCTTCGCGTCTGTCGAGCAACACATCTTCTACGTGTTCTAATAAGTCTTTTGGAATGTCGTCATATACTTCGAGCATTGTAGGGTTAACGATACCCATGTCCATGCCATGTTGCACGGCATGATATAAAAACGCTGCGTGCATGGCTTCGCGCACGGCATTGTTTCCTCTAAATGAAAAACTCACATTGCTCACTCCACCGCTGATGTGTGCATGCGGCAAGTTTTCTTTAATCCATTTCGTGGCGCGGAAAAAATCAAGGGCATTTTGACGGTGTTCGTCCATGCCTGTGGCTACCGGGAAAATGTTCGGATCGAAGATGATGTCCTCTGCTGGAAAGCCCACTTGCTCGGTTAGTATTTTATAGCTACGTTCACAGATTTCAATTCTACGTTCGTAGTTGTCGGCTTGACCTTGCTCATCAAACGCCATCACGATAACAGCTGCACCGTATTGATTAATCAATTTGGCTTGTTGAATAAACTCTGCTTCGCCACCTTTGAGGGAAATAGAGTTAACGATGCCTTTGCCTTGCAGACATTTCAACCCCGCCTCGATGATGTGAAACTTAGAGCTATCTATCATCACCGGCACACGAGCAATGTCCGGCTCTGCGGCAGAGAGATTGATAAACTTGCGCATAGCCTCTTCGCCATCGAGCATGCCTTCGTCCATGTTGATGTCAATCACCTGCGCGCCACCTTGCACTTGGTCTAGGGCAACGGCTAGGGCATCTTCATATTTATCTTCTTTGATCAATTTTAAAAACTTGGCGGAGCCGGTCACATTCGTGCGCTCACCTACGTTCATGAAATTACTTTCGGGAGTAAGTGTTACCGGCTCCAAGCCGCTCAACTGCATGAAAGGAATGCGGTAAGGTTTTTTGCGTGGAGTGTATTTTGCGGCTACTCGTGCAAACTCCCGCACGTGGTCGGGGGTTGTGCCACAGCAGCCACCTACGATATTGACAAATCCGCTTTTACAAAACTCTTCAATGTCGGAGGCCATCATCTCAGCAGTTTCATCATAGCCACCAAATGCATTCGGCAATCCGGCATTCGGGTAAACGCTCACGAAAGTGTGTGCCACGTTGGATAATGTTTCTAAGTATGGTCGCATATCCTTTGCGCCCAATGCACAGTTTAAACCAACAGAAGTAAGGTTAGCGTGCTTAATCGAAATCCAAAAGGCTTCGGTGGTTTGTCCGCTAAGCGTTCGTCCGCTGGCATCAGTGATAGTGCCGGAAACAGACACCGGTAGGTTAGTGCCTTTCTCGGTTTGTACTTTTTGAATTGCAAACAAAGCGGCTTTGCAGTTCAATGTGTCGAACACAGTTTCTACCAATAGCCAATCTACTCCGCCATCAATCAACCCGTGGGTTTGTTCGCTATATGCAGCCACCAATTCATCGAAAGTAACGGCACGATAACCGGGGTTATTGACATCGGGCGAAAGGCTGGCGGTGCGGTTAGTGGGGCCCAAGGCACCGGCTACAAAACGAGGTTTATCGGGGTTCTTTGCCGTAAACTCATCGGCCACTTCTTTGGCAATCTTCGCACTCTGAAAGTTAAGTTCATAAGCCAAGTGTTCTAACTTATAATCCGCTTGGGCAATAGTCGTTGAACTGAATGTGTTTGTCTCTACAATGTCAGCTCCGGCTTGGAAATATTGCGCATGAATACCTTTAATGATATCGGGGCGAGTGATAGAGAGCAAGTCGTTGTTGCCGCGCAAATCGTGCGTATGGTCTTTCAATAATTCGCCTCTAAAATCTTCTTCGGTGAGGGTGTGGCGTTGAATCATAGTGCCCATTGCACCGTCCAATACCAAAATACGTTCGTCTAATAATTGTACTAATGACTTAGCCATAAAAACCGTTTTGTTTGAATAAATCGCTTTGATGAGTAGCGTCAAGAAAACCTTGGAAGGGGTTATTTGTTCAGGGAGAATATGATTCTCTTATCTAAACAGGAGTTGGCACCTTTTTTTGGCGAGCAAAATAGGTTGTCAAGACGTCTACGGGCCTGTCCCTCAGTCTTTCTTGATAAGCAGTCAATCAAAGAACGGTACGAATATAAAAAAGTTTTAAGCTTTTACAGGTCTTCGCTTACATTTGTCGACTTTAAAACAATTGCTTTTACATCTTTTACGTCTAATAAATTAGTTGCATGAAAGTAACCGAACACATCGCCAACGCCAAGGGCAATACCCTTTTCAGCATAGAAGTATTACCTCCGCAAAAAGGTAAAACCATTGATGATTTACTGAAAGTAATCGAGCCATTGATGGAGTTTAAACCGCCTTTTATTGATGTGACTTATCACCGCGAAGAGTTGATTTATAAAAAACGCGAAGACGGTTTGATCGAAGAAATTCCGTTGCGCAAACGTCCGGGCACAGTAGGAATTTGTGCGGCTATCAAAGGGCGTTTTAATGTAGATACTGTACCGCATTTAGTATGTGGTGGCTTCACGCCCGAGGAAACTGAAGATGCGTTGTTTACCTTACACTACTTAGGCATCAATAATGTTTTGCTCTTACAAGGTGATCAAGATTTAACACAGAAAAAGGCAGGTAAGCCTTCGGCTTATAAATATGCTAGCGACTTGGTGAAACAAGTGTCGAAGATGAACCTCGGTAAATATCTGCATGAGGAGACAGAGAATGAGCTAAAAACTAATTTCTGTATTGGTGTAGCGGCTTATCCCGAAAAACATTTTGAAGCACCTAACTTAAACACCGACTTAAAGTGGTTGAAACATAAGGTGGATTGCGGAGCAGATTACATCGTTACACAGATGTTTTTTGATAATCAAAAGTACTTTGATTTCGTAGATAAATGTCGAGCTGCGGGCATTACCATTCCTATTATTCCGGGTTTAAAACCAATTGCTCAACGCACACAGTTGAGTGTGTTACCACGCATTTTCCATA
>CANGXE010000178.1 GCA_947457525.1 Bacteroidota bacterium
TAGTTTCTCCTTTATGGCCGGTTCGTGCAATCGCGAACCAAACACCAAGACATACAACGACTTCATGAACTTCAACCCGCTTTTTTATCTCAACTGTGGCGACTTGCACTATGCCGATCCTAACTCGACAGATGTGAACGTACACCGAAATGCCTACGAAGATCGAGTGTTTACTCGTCCTTTGCAGGTGGAGTTATTCAGAAAGTTGCCTTTGATGCATGTTTGGGACGACCACGATTATTGCGGCAATGCTGATGACGGGCAAGATGTGGCCGGTGCAAAAAGTGCTGGACGTGCTTATCGGGAGTATATTCCGCATTATGAGTTTCCGGAGCGTCAAGGCGATGATACCAATTCCATTTACCACTCGTTTGAAATCGGTCGAGTGAAATTTATTATGAGCGATTTGAGAAGTCAGCGTTTTCGCAACGACTCAACGGCCATGGGATTACCGCAAAAGGAATGGTTTAAAAAACAATTGGTAGATGCACGCGATCGCAAATTGTTGATTTGTTGGGTTGGGTCATATTCGTGGTATGGTCAATTTGATGATAACTGGAGTTTGAACCCAAAAGAACGTAGAGAACTCAGCGAATTTATGCGCGATAGTTTGATAGAAAATATGTTTATCATCAATGGGGATGCACACATGTTTGCTATTGACAATGGCACCAATGGCGATTTTACAGCGGCTAATAGTTTGCCTTACCAATACCCGGTGTTGCAGGCCGGCCCTATCGAAAACAATGGTTCTTTTAAAGGTGGAACCTACAGCGAAGGTACTTTCTACCAGTTTTTTGTCAAAGCAGCGCAATACGGATTTGTAGAAGTGAATGATAATGGTGGAGATAGTATATGCGTTACTATGACAGGGTATAAAAAAGACTTGAGCACAGAGGCAACAAATTCAATCGTTAGCTACAGTTTTTGCCGAAATTTGGACGATTATGTGGCGAGTACACCACAAGTAGACAAGAACCAAGCGGATATAAATGTTTTCCCCAATCCTTCTTCGGGCATGTTTCACGTTCGCTCAGTGTACAATAAACCAACTCGTTGCACAGTTACGGGCTTGAACGGACAAGTTTTGATAGACGAACTTATTTTACCAAACGTAGTAGCTAAGCTTGATTTAAGGCAATATCCTTCGGGCATCTATTTTGCGAATTTTGCCAATGAGGATTACAAAATTAGCCGCAAACTGGTAGTGACGCATTAATAATGCTCCATTTACAATTTTACTTGAACTTTAACGTCAGTTGAAGTACATGAAATTGAAACTAAAACCTTCGCCCACTCAGCCGATTTTTGCATCAGCTCATCATTATTTCGACCACTTGGTAGAAACGATGAATTATCCCACGTTTTATCGCCACTTCGAAGAAGATTTCACTGAGGTAGATGGCATAAAAATTCATTTAGAAGTCATCAACACGCATCCCGAGGCGCCAACCTTGGTGTTTATCCCGGGCACAGCCATTTATGGTTTATGTTACAGTGAGTTGCTATCTAAAATTGCGGGGAAAGGATTTAATGTAGTGACCTTCGACCCACGAGGACACGGGCAAAGTGGAGGCACGCGCGGAGACTACACCGTGGCGGAAATCATGCGTGATGCCGAGCAAGTGGTGACTTATGCTATCAAACGGTTTAATCCGGAAGTAAGTTTAATGGGCAGCAGCCAGGGCGGCATTGTGGCGTTCTATTTAGCCGCGAAAGACGATAGATTGCGCTCAGTTATTTGTCAGAATATCGCAGATTTGTCTGCACCCGAAGCCGTGCAGTTGAGTAAAAATCCATTGCTGTTCAGATACATCAGAAGGGTGTTGACTAAGCGTGGTCACCTTTTGCCCAAATTGCAAATTCCCATTTCTGCCTACATTGACTTGGACAAAATGCCGGTCAAACATTTTGGCACCGCCAGAAAGTTTATGGAAATGGACCCCTATTGCTTAAAATCAATTTCTTTGCGTGCCCTGAAGTCCTTGGCACATTCACCTATGCCCAAACCGGTAGAGCAAATCAACACTCCGATATTGGTGATGCAGGGCACCGCTGACCATATTTTCCCGGTGACTTACACACAAACTCTTTTTAACAAGTTAAATGGAGAAAAAAAATTGCGACTTTTTGAAGGCAGAAGTCATGGTTTGGTGCACGAAGAGCCTGAAGGAGTTGCAGAAGAAACGGCTACTTGGATGAGACAATTCGCTAAAATTGGCTCGAAAAGTCACTAAATGACCAATATTTCACAAAAAGTCGAGTGGAGGCAATATTCGGTATGGTTCTAGCGTATACACCGCTAATGTGCGTGGGGTTTAGAAAAAAAAGCAAACAAAAACTTGATTTATTTGGTTTTCCAACTTACATTGTATCTGTTTTGGCGAAGAATCTTATATTCGCCACCCTATTTAGAAAAGAAAAGTATTAATAGAACAAAACTCCAAGCATAAATGAGACAACTTAAGATTTCTAAATCCATCACCAATCGCGAGAGCCAGTCTATCGAGAAGTACCTTCAAGAAATCGGTCGCGAGGATCTTTTAACTCCTGAAGAAGAAGTGGAGTTAGCCCGTAGAATCCGTCAAGGAGATCAAACAGCATTAGAAAAATTAACCCGCGCCAACTTACGTTTCGTAGTGTCGGTAGCCAAACAATACCAAAACAATTCTCTTTCACTTAATGACTTAATCAACGAGGGTAACCTTGGTTTGGTGAAAGCTGCCCAGAAATTTGACGAAACCCGTGGTTTCAAATTTATCTCTTATGCCGTTTGGTGGATTCGTCAATCTATTATTCAAGCTTTAGCGGAGCATAGCCGTATGGTTCGTTTGCCTTTGAACAAAGTAGGTTCATTGACTAAAATCAATAAAGTTTTCTCTGAGTTGGAGCAAAAGTTTCAACGCGAACCAACCCCGGACGAGGTGGCTTTGGTGATGGGAATTACGGTAGAAGAAGTAGAAGCTACTTTAGGTATCTCCGCCCGACACGTGTCTATGGATGCACCATTTACGGACGGTGAATCAAACGCTTTAATTGATGTATTGGAAAATGCCAACGCTGAACAAGCCGATAAAAAACTAGATTATTTCGAATCATTGAAAGACGAAACTGAGCGCACCTTGGCCTCATTGACCGAGCGCGAAAAAGAAGTTATCAAATTGTTTTTTGGTATTGGTGTAGAACATCCAATGACTTTGGAAGATATTGGCGACCAATTGGGAATCACTCGTGAGCGTATCCGTCAAATCAAAGACAAAGCGATTACAAAACTTCGCTCTCAATCGCGCAGCAAAGCATTGAAAGCATATTTAGGACAATAGATTATCCTATTAATTGACTACATCCTCAGAGCCGCAAGAAATTGCGGCTCTTTCTTTTTTACAATAGGTTTTTCAACTCGGATAGATGAGCTATTTCATAAGTGCCCGTTCCCTTTCGGGTGATATTGTACGGATTAAAAAATATTTGGTCCATGCCTGCGTTTTTTGCACCCACGATGTCCGTACTATAATTATCGCCAATCATCACCGATTTTTCTGCTGTGGTGTTGGCTCGCTGCATCGCCAGTTCAAAAATGGCGATGTCCGGTTTTTGAGTGCCGACTTCGTCAGAAATGATGATGTGCTCAAAGAAAGGATTCAACCCGGAGTGCTCCAGCTTAATCCATTGCACTTCGGCAAAGCCGTTGGTGATTAAATGCAGTTGATATTTTGCTTGTAAATATTGAAGCACCTCGATAGCCTCAGGAAAGAGTGCCGTCATTTTAGGGCTGATGTCGGTGTATTTTTTGGCTATGCGTTCTGCAAGTAAAATGTCATTGATTTTGAAAGCGGCTAGTGTGTCGAAGAAGCGCCCCACGCGAAGTTTTTCTTTGCTCACGGCTTGGTGGTGATAGCGCGCCCAATAGCGATTGTTGATGGGCAAATAAACCTCATGAAATTTTTCAAACGAACTCACCCCTATGTGCTTCAATCCTTCCTCTTCAAAAATCTGCGCTAAGGCCAATTTTGAATTTGTGTCAAAGTCCCAAAGCGTATGGTCCAGGTCAAAAAAGATGTGTTCGTATTGCTTAGCCATTTTTGATATCTTGGCAAAGTTCTATCAAAACGCCATTCGTGGATTTTGGGTGAAAAAAGAAAACCAGTTTATTGTCGGCTCCGCGTTTGGGTTGTTCAGAGATGGCTTGAAACCCCTCGCTCTTCAGGCGAGCCACTTCGGCAGTTATGTCTTCTACCGAAAATGCAATGTGATGAATGCCTTCTCCTTTTTTGTCAATATACTTAGCAATCGCGCTCTCTTCGCTGGTGGCGCCTAGTAGTTCTATTTTCGATTCGCCTACTTCAAAAAAGGAAGTGTTCACGTGTTCGCTCTCCACTGTTTCTGTTTTATA
>CANGXE010000179.1 GCA_947457525.1 Bacteroidota bacterium
AAATTTATGTCGCCAAATAAAAAAATAACCTACCAAAGCCGGGATAACCAAGTTAATCATCCACACTAAAGTGACAGCCAAAAACACTGCAATTGTATTTTTTGTTTGCGGCTCAAAGATAAACACGGCAACGCTGCCACGATACGTAAAATCTAAATAAGGCATCAAAGGCGAAAAGGTTTGAAGTAACAAAACCAATGCATTGTTGACATACAATTTCCACGCGCTAAGGTCTATGCCAACCGCCATCATCAACAATACGTACTGAGATAGATAAACGAAGTAACGCAGCGCAGAAAGCAGTAACACTTTAAATAAAGTAGCTAGGCTAGGCAAATCTGCCTGCTGCATCACCAAATCTCGATTGGCTAAAAATGGCATCGTAGCCAACAAACTATTCAATAAATCAAATCTAAAATAGAACAGCAAAAACACAGCGGTGGTGCCGATTGCCAAACCTGCTATGAATGGTTGATAGAAATGTGACAATGAAAACATTATACTGCCAGCGACCAACGTAACGGCAGTTTGTGCTAAACCTCCAACCAAACTCAAAAAGAAAACATTCACTTTATTGACATCTTCAATATAGAACGTGCGACCGATAAACTCGCCCGCACGACCGGGCGTGATAAATCCAAATGTAACACCCGCACTTACCCCTTTGATTAACTGATTGAAGCTCGTTCTATTTTTAAGCAACACTTTCCACTTCCATGTTTCCAACAACCAGTTGAAGGGCATCAACAGAGTGGCAATAATCAAAAACGGAAGTTTGTTCCATTGCCAAGTTGATTGAAAGTGCAACCAGAGTGGACCAAACTCTCGTTCTACAAAAAAATGATGATACAACACATAAGCCAACAACCAGAACAACAAAACTTTTCCCCAAAAAATAACTTGGCTATTACTCATCTACCTGCGAAAATAAACATTGTCTACTAGCAGAAACCATAATCCTGTTTAGATTTACAGCTGCATGGCCGAAAAAAAAATTATTTTAGGAATTGACCCCGGCACCATAGTGTTGGGTTATGGCATCATACAAACAGAGAAGCAAAAAATCACTTTGCTGAGCATGGGTGTTATTCAACTTTCAAAATATGAAGACCATCTGCAAAAACTGAAAATTATATATGAAAAATTGCATGGTTTGATTGATAGCTATCAACCTACAATTTGTGCCATTGAAGCACCTTTTTTTGGTAAAAATGTGCAGAGCATGCTAAAGCTCGGTCGCGCTCAAGGTGTAGCTATTGCTGCTGCACTCACAAAAGATTTGGAAGTGTTTGAATATTCTCCAAAAAAGATAAAACAGTCTATCACCGGAAACGGTAATGCCTCAAAAGAGCAAGTGGCGGCCATGTTGCAAAGTCAAATCAACTTCAAAATGCAGCCAAAATTTTTGGATGCGACAGATGGTTTAGCTGCTGCGGTGTGTCATCACTATCAAAACCGATTGGGCGAAAGCAAAGATACTAAAGTGAGCGGCTGGGGTGCTTTTGTAAAAAGCAATCCGGATAGAATTAAATAAAGGCAGAACTAATTTTCTGCGCAATGTCAGCTAACTCTTCTTTAGGCAAAGTGAGTTTAGGTTGCGTGAAGTTAATATCGTTAACTGAATTGAGCGGCACCAAGTGAATATGCGCATGAGGCACTTCTAAGCCAATCACCGCTACGCCCACACGCTCACATTCGATAACTTGGTCTATTGCTTTAGCCACACGTTTCGCAAAAATCATCATATCACCCAATGTGTTGTCGTCTAGTTCAAAAATATAATCTACTTCAGTTTTCGGCACTACCAACACATGACCTTTCGCTAAAGGAAAAATGTCTAAAAACGCAAAGAAGCGTTCGTCCTCTGCAATCTTGTAACTCGGAATTTCTGCGGCAATAATTTTTGAAAAAATGCTACTCATGATTTACAAGCTAATATTCGTGATTTGAAACTCCACTGCACCAGCAGGCGTTTGTGCCATTACCTTATCGCCTTTCGCTTTTCCAAACAGGGCTTTACCAATAGGTGATGAAATTGACAATTTCCCTTCTTTTAAATTGGCTTCCGCTTCGCTCACCAATGTAAAGGTCATTGCTTTGTTAATTTTGGTGTTCAACACTTCCACTTTACAAAGTAAACCTGCTTTCGAAATATCAATTTTTGTTTCGTCCATCACTCTCGCATTCGCCAACTTATTTTCCATTTCAACAATCTTGGCCTCCAAATGGCTTTGCTCTTCTTTAGCCGCGTGATACTCTGCATTCTCGCTCAAGTCACCTTTTTCTCGAGCTTCTGCAATAGCTTTAGCTACTTCTTTTCTGCGCACATTTCTCAGATAACGTACTTCTTCTTGCAATTTATCCATTCCATCTTTGGTGATATAAAACACTGACATATATAAATTATTTAATGATTGGTTAATGAATTCGCTTAAAAACTAAAGACGCTCCAACAGAGCGTCTTTAAAATTATGTGTTGCTAAAAGTAATTATTACAAAGTAAATCTCAATCCCATTCCGTGGGTTCCGCTGAAAGGTTGAGTAGCTCTAAAAGAGTAATCAATGGCAATTCTCGGTCCGGCTCCGTTTTCGGCATTTTTCTTCAATGGTGCTTCAAAGCTCATACCTGCTGACAATCCGTTGTATACATTGTAGCGAGTATCTTTTTTGAAAATTCCGTTTTCCATGCGGTATGCAGCACGTATCATTAGCATTTCTCTCCAACCAAACTCTAAGCCCGCTCCGTAGTGGTCGCTACCAAATGCATTAGATGTAAAGTTGGCTAAAGCGGTTAAGCGAAAATCTTGCTTAAAAACTTTTGGTTGAACTTCTTTCTTTTTACCCATCCAAATGTCATAAGCGATACCAATATTCAACTGAGTAGGCAATTCAAATTTGTTTGACTTATTTTCTACACTTAATTGGTAAGTCGTACTTGAAATGACTTGAACTTGATTAGCCAATGCATCGCCTCTAAATTTTAGTGGTGTGCCCACGTTGCGAAGCGCAACACCAAAATGAATATTGTCTTTAGGGCCGGTTACATATTGCAAACCTGCATCTACAGCAAAACCTGTAGCGTTTAAGTTTCCAATGCCTTGATTGATGATGCGAGCTGTAACACCTCCGCGAATACTATTTGTAAAAGCTTTGGCATAAGAAACACCAATGTTCAAAAACGTAGGACGATACGTGCCTAATCCACCTTCCGGACTGGCTGTGGTGGTTCTTTCAATTGTACCTAAGTTGAGCGCTTGGAAAGTCAAGGCAATGGTGTTTGTCTCTTTAAATGTTTGAGCAAACCCAACGTGAGCCAAACCTACGCCAGAGCCTTGCATCCATAGTGTGTAAGAAGCAGCAATCTCTGTTCTCTTCACATGGCTTAAACCGGCTACGTTTATTCGCTCGGATTCTACACCTCTAACATTAGCTGAGTTTAAACTCCAAAATCCGGATGAGCGTGCCCATCCATTCATCAACAGTTCGTAAGCACCAGCCTCTCCTCTTCTGTCCGGATTACCGGCAAAAGTATCTTGGCTAATCAATGCCACACCTAAAAACAATACTAGAATTTTCTTCATATCTGTTGCTTTAATAATTTATTAGAAGTTAGAAGTATCAGCAGGACGAACTGCGCCAAACCATTTCAAAGTTTTCTCGCCAATACCCGGTGCTGCCACGTGGAATAAATAAATACCACTTCCTATTACAATACCCTTGTCGTTTTTCAAGTCCCATTCCAACGAGTTGTCGAGATTGATTTGATTTACATCGCCTCCGTTGGTTACCTCAATCTTTTTGTTGCTCACAGGGTCTACACCAATAGCACGATTCAACCTTCTGATGATAGTTCCGTCTAAAGCAAAGATAGTAATAGTACAAGTGTTAGGTAAGTTAGTCACTTTTACACGGTTACTGTTCTGATCAGTTTCGTAAGCTGAGTAAGCTAAATAAGGATTTGGTACCACGCGAATTTGATCCAATGCACTTTCAGCAACGTCAGCTTGTTCTTCGGATAATCCCATTCCTTTAGTGCTAAACTGATAGCGCGGCAATGAGTCTACACCTTCGTACGCATTAGTCAACAATCTATTGAACGGTTTTTCGACTCTCAACTTAATGTTTAACTCAGCTGGTGGTATAAATCCGTCAACTAGTTGGTAGCCCGGAGTCAACATCGGAATGGAAGTCCACATCAAAGTGCGGTACAAAGGTGCCAAAGCCTGGTTAATGTTAAATAATGGTGGACCGGTTATATTGGTGTAATTATCTAACAACAAACGTTGAGCGGCCGCACACTCATCATACTTAGTATCCATCACATAAACAAAGTGTTTCCCTCCAAAGTATGGTAATCTGTCCACAATTTGACCTGGGATTGAA
>CANGXE010000180.1 GCA_947457525.1 Bacteroidota bacterium
AAAAATCCAATAATGAGCACACCAATGCAAAGTAGCAAAAGCCGAATGACAGCTATTAGCTCAGCTTCCGTGGAGCGTTGGTTGTTCATCAGCGATTAGTGAGGCAATTTAGATTGAAAAAAACCATACGTCCATGTGCCAAAGATGGCACTCAAGAGCGTAACAATAACGGCCAAATATCCTGCACCGATCTGTGCGTATAGCGGCCCGGGACAAGCCCCGGTGATGCCCCAACCTAATCCAAATAACAAACTACCAATGATAGTTCCTTTGGTAAATACTTTAGGATTGAAAACTATAGACGAACCATCGAGCGTTTTAACATTAAAGCGTTTAATCAGTAATACGGAAATCATCCCTACAATTACTGCCGTACCGATTACGCCATACATGTGGAACGATTGCATACGAAACATTTCTTGTATACGAAACCAACTAATGATTTCAGCCTTGACAAAAACGATACCAAATAGTATACCAATAACCGTATATTTTAAGTTGTGCCACAAAGGTGGTGGAGTAGTATGTGTTGACATCTTAAAGCAATTTTAAAAGTTGTGGAAGAATAACGTTGACCATCAAGAAACCTCCGGCCATAAATGAAATCGTAGCGACTAAAGAAGGCCATTGCAAATTGCTCAAGCCCATGATGGCATGACCGCTCGTGCATCCATCTGCATATCGAGTGCCAAACCCAACTAAAAATCCGCCAACAACAAGAAACAATAAACCTTTGAGTGAAAATATTTGTGCAGTGCCAAAAAAATCATTCGGCATCAAGCCACTAAAATCTGTCACCCCTAAATCTTGTAAAGCTTGTGTAGTTTTTGGATTAATCTGCACCGGTTCTCCATTGCTCAAAAAATTGGCAGCTATGATGCCTCCAATGAATACACCTAAAACAAAAAACAAATTCCAAGCTTCTTTCTTCCAATCGTAGTTAAACAAAGGGACTTTTGTAGGCAAACATGCCGCGCATAAATGTCGCAGAGAAGAAGAAATACCAAAGTTTTTTCCTCCAACAATCAATAGTGTTGGAACAGTTAACCCAATAAACAAGCCTGCTACATACCAAGGCCAAGGCTGAAATAGAAAATCAAACATGAATGTATTTTTTTTGCTAATGTATGAATAATCTACAAATGCGATAGACTAATTAAATGGCGGTTAATTTAGATTGGCAGACGAAGTCTGTCTTAGGCGCGTTAGTCTGTGCAATGGCGGCAAATCCACCCTCCACTTCGCTAAAGTTATGCAAGCCTCTTGCTTTCAAAATAGAAGCCGCAATCATACTTCTGTAACCACCGGCACAATGCAAGAAGAAATGTTGATGTGGGTCGATAGCACCTGTCCACTCATTGATAAAATCGAGGGGCTTGTTATAGGCTTCTTCCACGTGCTCTGCGCGGTATTCACTTTCTTTGCGCACGTCAATCACCAAACTTTCGGTTGGCTTGAAGGCTGCGGCAAATTCTGCCGCTGTGATGCGGTTTACTTTGTCTGTAACGAAACCGGCTGCTGTCCAAGCGGCCATGCCACCGTTTAAATAACCAATGATATTATCAAAGCCAACACGCGCTAAACGCATGGCTGTTTCTTCTTCGCGGCCTTCTTCTGTAACTAGCAACAATGGTTGTTTTACATCCGCAATGATGGCACCTACCCATGGAGCAAACTGTCCATCTAAACCAATATTGATGGATTGAGGAATAGAGGCCTTAGCAAAGTCAGAAGCATTACGGACATCCAAAATCACCGCGCCTGTGGCATCAGCCAACTTTTCAAATTCTTTGGCATCAATCGCTCTTGCTCCTGCTTCCATCACTTTATCGATAGAGGTATAGCCTTTTTTGTTCATCGCTACGTTCATCGGGAAATAAGCCGGTGGAGGCAACAAACCATCTGTCACGGCTGCGACAAACGCTTCTTTGTTCGGTTGATTTAAGGCATAGTTCATTTCTTTTTGATGACCTAAGGTATCCACCGTTTCTTTCATCATGTTTTTGCCGCAAGCACTGCCTGCTCCGTGGCCGGGATACACGATAGTATCATTCGGCAATGGCATGATTTTATTCATCAAGGATTCATACAACAATCCGGCTAACTGCTCTTGAGTCATGTGCGCGGCTTTTTGTGCTAAGTCCGGACGACCTACATCGCCTAAGAACAACGTATCGCCCGAGAAAATAGCATGCTCTTTTCCGGCTTCATCTAGCAACAAGTAAGTGGTCGACTCCATGGTGTGACCGGGAGTGTGCAAAGCTTTGATGGTCACTTTGCCAATCTTAAACAACTCTTCGTCTTTGGCAATATGTGCATCAAAATCAGGTGCAGCCGTTGGGCCGTAAACAATAGTAGCTCCGGTGGCTTTTGCCAAGTCAATGTGACCAGACACGAAGTCGGCATGGAAGTGAGTTTCAAATACATACTTAATCTTCACGCCATCTTTTTCTGCGCGCTTGATGTAAGGTTCCACTTCGCGTAGTGGGTCAATGATAGCGGCTTCGCCTTCGCTAACGATGTAGTAAGCACCTTGTGCCAAACATCCGGTATAAATTTGTTCTACTTTCATAGCTTATAGTTTTTATGTTTTTAATTATCTACGATGCAAATATGAAGCGGTTAAAAAACGTGGTGCGTGATAAAAGTTACACAAGGCTTTTTTGTTTACTTTTCTTAACTATTTGAACACGGTCTCTTTTAATAGAATATAGATACCCATCACTAAAACAAACCAACCAAACACCGGTTTAAGTTTGTCGTTACTTATTTTGCTGCTCAAGTAACTGCCGGTGAAAATGCCGACCACAGCTATAGCCGTAAAGATGAGCATAAATTTCCAATCAATCACGTCATCGCCTCGGAGGTCGCCCATAAAACCAATCAATGATTTAGCGGCAATAATCATCAAGGAAGTACCCACAGCTTTTTTCATCGGGAGTTTGGCTAAGAGCACCAAGGCCGGTATAATTAAGAAGCCTCCACCGGCTCCAACTAGTCCTGTAACCACGCCCACTATCGCGCCTTCGGATAAGATGAGCGGATAGTTATACTTCACTTCGTCTATATCTGCTTCGGCTGCCTTCTTTTGTTTTCTAATCATAGAATAAGAAGCGGCTAACATGATGACCGCAAACAACACCAATAGTCCGGTGGCTTTGCTTACCTCGTGGCCGGCCACAGTAAAGATGGGATTAGGAATAGCGGGCACTAAATACATTCGCGTGAGGAACACACTAATGATAGAAGGAACACCAAACACGAAGGCCGTGCGCCAGTGAATGTTGCCGAGCTTGATGTGACTAAACGAGCCAAACAAACTGGTAGCACCTACAATAAACAAGGAGTAAGCCGTAGCTAACACCGGGTCAATGTGAAACAAGTAAACCAAGATGGGCACCGTGAGAATAGATCCGCCTCCACCAATCAACCCTAACGAAAGTCCCATGCCTATTGCTGCGATATATCCTATGATTTCTAACATATAGTTTTGTTTTTCTATGCAATAGTAAGGACTAACTTAATCAAGTTAAGTGATGAATGTTACATAAGCTAAAGAAAGATTATCTCACCACTAAGGACACTAAGTACACAATAGGTTTTTACACAGCAAAGAAGCTATAACAATTGACAGTTGACAGTTGACAATTGATAATTGACAATTATTTTTTGTTGTTCTGTTTGGTGGATTTTATGATTGATGTTAAGAGTTTTAAGATTTCAGTTAAATCATTTTTCAATGAGTTTGCCACCTTTTCTTCCATGTAGCCGGACTGTCCAAGCAATTCAATCCAATACTCTGTTTCATTGGCTTCTTTTAATGCTACAGCCATTTTGTGTATAAAATCGGCACTGCTTTCTGCTTGTTCTGCTTCTCGAACCATTGCACCGATGGCAGTTCCACTTCTCATCATTTGTTTGCTCAAAACGAACTCCTTTTTCTGCTCGCACAAAAACTGATAAGTTCTTACAATTCTCAACGCAAAAGCAAACGACTTGTTCTTAATTACATTCTGTCCCATTTTCAATTGTCAATTACCCATTATCAATTATTCAATTTCAATTACCAACTATCAGTTTCCCTATCGCTGTTTTTCCATCTATAAAACTGAGGTGTACTAAGTAGAATCCGCGCTGTAAGTCTTGGATGGAGAGTTCCATTTCGTTGGTCGTTGGGCGTTCGGTGGTGAGGAGTTGACCTTGTGCGTTGAACAGCTCTACTTTGGAGATTAGTTTTTCTGCTTTGATGCGAACGATGTCTTGAGCGGGGTTGGGAAATAGTTGCACCCCATCACTCAAGGCTTCGGTTTGAGCGAGGTCAGTGGGGGTACAAGTTAAGCGGTTGATGTAGTCCCAAAT
>CANGXE010000181.1 GCA_947457525.1 Bacteroidota bacterium
GAGTTGGGTGTTACGTATGAACCGGATTTGAGAAAAGCCCTTGAATGGTGTGATGTCGCCAATGTATTGCGTATTCAGTTGGAACGTATGGACATTAAATTCATTCCATCACTTAGAGAGTATGCCTTGTCTTATGGGGTAAATCGCGAGTTGCTAGACAGCTTGAATAAAGATATTACCATCATGCATCCCGGACCGATTAACCGTGGTGTTGAGTTAAATAGTGATGTGGCTGACTCTAAGCAATCGCTTATTCTTCAACAGGTCGAAAATGGTGTGGCCATTCGCATGGCTGTGCTGTATTTGCTGGCCGGAAGAAACTAAAAATTATACTCGCTAAATTTTTCCGAAAATTCATCTGCTTTAAAAGCTGGACTCACTTTCAAATCAAAGTACTCGTATTTTTCGAATATGCCTTTGTCATCTTGCATTTCTTGATAAACCGGGAAATTATTGATCTTGTCAATGTACAACACGGTTTTCTTGGCAAAAGAGGTAAATACTTTTAGTGTTTTGCCACCTAAATCTTGTTCAAAATTTCTTAACCCGTTTAGTTCCATAATGCTGTATTCCGGCACTAGTAGTTTTAAGGCTATGCTATAGATGTTTTCGCCTTTTTGAGCGGTGTAAGTGGTGTAACCCCAAGTAGGGTCTTCAATCACAATTTTGTAACAGCTGATTTTGTTCCAAGTGACATCTCCGGCATATTTGAACACTTCATCAAATTTGCTTTCTGCTTCTGAACGCTTTACTCCATCGCCCACAATTTTAGTTACAATGCTGAACCCAGAAGAAAGTAAGGTGTGGTGTTGATCTTTCGTCAACATGTTACTCAATGGGTTTAGTTTTACAGTTGGAATAAATTTACCTGCATTTACCGTTACTTTGTCGCCATTCTCTCCTTTTCTATATAGCAATTCCGTTCCTTTATTGGGGTCCGTTACCATTTTTAGATAAACACTATTTGGATTTACTTTTACTTTGGTAAAAATTTCAGCCACTCTTAAATCTTTTTTACCGACCAATCGCTCTGTACCGCGCATTGTGTATTGAGAACCGGTGTGCGTTTTGATTGCCGCCATCATTTTGTTGATAATAGTTTTGGTTTGGCTTTCGGGAGCTGGCATAAGAGAATAATTAATGCTGGAAACGGCTATAATAGAGGCGATTAAAATGTATTTTTTCATTTGTGTTTTTTGTTTGACAAGTGGGATTTCAAAGACTGTACCAAGTATGATTAAAGGGCAATACCCAGTTTTTTGTAAATAAAACTTAACAACCAAGCCGGCCCAATCATCAAGAATTGTAAATCTTTTAGAAACGAAGGTTTGATTCCTTCTACGTTGTGGCCATAGAATTGTCCAATCCAAGCCAAAACGAATAAGGTAACACAAACCATCCAAAGCGAAATTGCTGTGCCGGCCACAGCGCCTTCAATTTGATAAGCAATGGCTAAGCAAATTAAAGAGAAAAATAGCATACCTACAGCAAGTGTTCTTGAAAGTAAAACGTAGTAAATGAACACAAAGGTCAATGCAATGACAGCTCCGTTAAGTTGAAAAGTAGGGGTGATAAAATACGGGAATTTGATGCTATAGAACAGACCTACAATAGTGAAAAATATAACAGGCACACATATCCAATGAATCAATTTATTAGTTGGATTTTGGTGGCTTACTCCGTATTCATCAAGCCAAGTTTGGATACTTTTCATCGAGCTTTAGTTTTTCCAAAAATAGTCTTGTAAGGCAATAAAAAAAATAGCGCAGGAAAAACTTCCTGCGCTATTTTCAATAATTGAATGTTAGGCTTTATTCTGTTATCGTAAATCGTTTAGTAGCTATACTTTTATCATTAGATAATGACAAGAAGTACATGCCGGTAGGCAAACCATTTCTTTGAATGGTGGTGGTGTTTGCTCCTGCTACGGCACTATAGGTGGAAAGAGATACAATTTTGCCGGTGATGTCTGTAATTGACATAGTGTAGGTAGCCGTTTCTTCTGCTTCGAAAGTAACTACCGCTGTGCTGTTCATAGGATTTGGGTTTACAGCCAAAGCAGAAATTGTTTGGTAAGCGTCATTTATGCCTAAAGTACAACTAGCTGATGCTGTCAAGTTGGTGGCATTTGCTGAAGTGTCTACAGTTGGACAAGTTGTACTGCCATTATTTTTTACACGGATGAAGTACTTAATGCCTGCTGCATTGGTCAAAGAGGGAGGTACAGTAATTCCAACAGCACCACCATTTATCCAAGCCGTGAAAGTGAAAGCAAATTTGTATTGTCCGGCAGCATCGTTTGTAGAACCTGTCAAAATAATACAACCATCTTCGTTTGCATTGAATCGGTTAGTAGTTTTATTAGTTGCCCAACAAACACCGCAAGGTAAATTTCCAATCGCATCAATCTGAATACTATCCACACTTTGTTGTCCTTGAAAATTAAATTGGGTAAACATTGAAATTTGAATAGACTGACTTACTGCTTCACCTCTTTCAATGCAAGGAATATCATTTGGGTCTTGAAATCCTCCTGTTGAAGGACCTCCGGTAGGTGAACAAGCAGCAGGACCTGAATTACCACACGCTTGTGCGAATGCTCCTACGGTAATAAATGAAGCTACGAAAAGTGTAAAAATTGATTTTTTCATAATGTTTTGTTTAATGATAGAATATGGTTGGCGAATATTTCGCAATGTAAAACAAAAAAGTCTTCCCATAATTGGGAAGACTTTTCTTTAAAAGTTTTCAACAAAGCTTAGTCAGCTACTACAAAACGCTTAGTAGTTGAGTTTGTGCCTTCAACAATTGTGTAGAAATAAATACCTACAGGCAAGTTGTTTCTGTTGATAGAAGTGGTGTTTTCACCAGCTTTAACATCGATGTTGTTGCTGTAAACTTCGCTACCAATCATGTTAGTGATACGCTCAGTAGCATTTCCGCTTTTCGCAGCCATAAAAGATACGATAGCTTGGCTATTCATAGGATTTGGAACAATGTTCAAAGCCGATACATTGGCAGGAATATCGTTGATGCCAACTGAACAATCAGCATTTGCGCTATACCCCGCAACTTTAACAAAAGCAGCAGTTTGGTTAGTGTCAACAGCTACATCTGCATCACCATTATTTTTAACACGTACAAAATATTTCAAGTTAACTGTTTCAGCATCTAAGTTTGGTCCGATAGTACCGATAGAAGTGTTAGCAGTAACCAATATTCTTAGTTTGTATTGACCCGGATTAGCACAAGTTGTTCCGGATACTTTGATACAACCGTCCTCTTGGTTAGCCCAAGTGTTGTTAGTCTTATTAGTTGCCCAACAAGTACCAGCAGGTAAGTTCGTGATAGAATCAATTTTCAATGAGTTGATTGTGATGTTGATACCTTGGTAAACAAAGGTATTGAAGTTTTTAAACTGAATATCAACTGGAGTTGAAGATCCATTAATTACTGAAGCCAAATCTGAGGAAAGTGGGGATAAGCCCGGTTCAGTAAGTGTTCCAGATGGAGTACATACACCTGTGCCTGAGTTGCCGCATGCTTGAGCATCAGCGTTTACATAAACAAGTGTGGCAGAAATAAGGGTAAAAATTAATTTTTTCATGAGGTTTGGTTTTATTTAATAATGATACAAATCTAAGTATTCAAATTATATAGTGAAGTAACTTATTCACACGTTTTTTGTGAAAAGTGGTTGTTCTATTGAACAACCACTTTTTTGTTAAGCTTAGCATTACCGGTTTGTAGGGTAACCACATATATTCCCTTACCAAATTCTGTGAGGTTGAGGTCATTTTTGAATTGGCCGGTGAAGTTGGTTAATTTTTGCTCATAAACAGTTTGACCAATCGAGTTTGAAACATAAATGGTTACATCTTCATTTTTCTCCATTTCAAAAGCAAGTGTAAAGTTGCCGCTGTTTGGATTTGGATAAACTGATGCATTTGCAAAAACTGGGAAGTCTACTTCATTAATGTTTGATATAGTGTTTGTATTAGCGGTAGTTGCACATTCCGGGAAAGCTGTGTTGTACACTTCCGCATCGTAGGTGCCCGGTCCTAAAAATGGTAAGAACTTACCCGATTGCCCACTAACGAAGTTGCCGTTGTAAAACCATCTCACTGCAAATCCTGTCGATGGGAATGGAGATACAAAAAGACTTGTTCCGTTGTATATAATGTTTACACTTGTTGGAGCAGCTGTTCCAACTGCTAGAATTTTTGGTGCTGAAAATTCACTACATCCAGTTACAGTGTTAGTGATTTTTAAAGTATAGCTACCCGGTTCTTTTACGACAATAGATGAGTCGAAAGACAATAACTCAATAGTGTCATTCAAATACCAATTGTATAAAAA
>CANGXE010000182.1 GCA_947457525.1 Bacteroidota bacterium
AAAAAGGATATTCCGTTACTGTTTTTGAACGTAATGAAAAAGCGGTTGGCGCTTCTATTCGAAATTTTGGTATGGTGTGGCCGGTCGGACAACCTTTAGGTTTTTTGCGCGACAGAGCCATGCGCTCTCGAGAAGTGTGGAAACAATGCGCTACGGAAGGGAAAATATGGTTTAACGAAGTAGGTTCTTTGCTCAATGTTTATCAACAAGATGAGCTACAAGTTATAGAGGATTTTTATGCGCAAAATAAAGAAGTGCACGAGTGTGGCGTGCTTAGCGCTGAGCAAACTTTAGCGAAATCTCCCGCTACAAACCCCAATGGACTATTAGCATCACTATGGAGCGCTACTGAAATTATAGTTGATCCACGTGAAGCCATTGCCAAGTTACCCGAGTACCTGCAACAAAAGTATGGCATTAAATTTTTCTTTAATACTGCTATATCACAAATTATTGAGTTAAAAGTGTACAGTGGGAAAAAGATTTGGCAAGCGGATATGGTGTTTGTTTGCAGCGGTGCAGATTTCGAAACCTTGTATCCCGAAACCTTTTTAGCCAGCGGAATCACCAAATGTAAACTACAAATGTTACGCACCGTGCCACAAGACAATTTATGGCAAATCGGTCCGGCTTTGAGTGCGGGATTAACGCTTACACACTACGGTGCGTTTGCGGCTTGTCCATCTTTAGCGGCATTGAAAAATCGCTACGCGCAACAATACCCCGAACATGTAAAATGGGGTATTCATGTCATGATTTCGCAAAATGGATTAAGTGAAGTAACTATTGGCGATTCACATGAATATGGTTTGGTTCACGACCCTTTTGATCGTGATGAAATTAATCAGTTGGTTCTTGATTATCTCGAAACCTTTGTGCGTTTGCCACAACCTAAAATCGCACAGACTTGGAATGGTATTTACTCAAAACTAGTAGGACAAACAGAGTTTGTTACATCTCCTGAGTCCGGTGTACATATTATCAATGGTTTAAGTGGTGCAGGCATGACTCTTAGTTTTGGTTTAGCAGAAGAAGTTGTCAACAGACTGGCTTAACTACATCACAATTTGACAACATACTTCATGTCTTAATATAATCTTTCGGTTATATATTGTTTACATCCTAGGCGCACATTTGCTTAACCAAATTCCTATTCATGGATAAGCGGAAAGTAAAAGTGGCAGTAATCTCCGATGTACATCTCGGCACTTACGGCTGCCACGCTGAGGAACTCAATCGTTACCTCAAAACCATCAACCCCGAAATTTTAATCATCAATGGCGACTTCATCGACATTTGGCAGTTAAGCAAATTTTACTTCCCTGACTCACATTGGCGGGTGATTAAGCGAATTATCAAAATGATGATGAGTGGCACGCAGGTTTATTATTTGACGGGCAATCATGATGAACTATTGCGTAAGTTTAGCGGAGCACAGTTGGATAATTTTCATCTCGAAGACAAATTGGTTTTAGAGTTGGATGGAAAGACTTGTTGGTTTTTTCACGGTGATGTTTTTGATGTAACCATGCGCCACTCCAAGTGGTTGGCTAAGATAGGTGGAGCCGGTTACGACTTGCTGGTGCTGATTAACCGTTTGGTGAATTTGTGTTTACAAAAAATGGGACGTCAGAAGATATCACTCTCCAAAAAAGTGAAAGACAGTGTAAAAGCCGCTGTAAAGCATATCAATGACTTTGAAAATACTGCTACTGAAATTGCCGCCACTCATAAATATGATTATGTAGTATGCGGGCATATCCATGAACCTGTAATGAAAACTTGTCAAACCAAGCAAGGTAATGTGGTTTACCTAAACAGCGGAGATTGGATTGAAAATTTGACTGCACTAGAGTATGCCGATGGCGCTTGGAAGCTAATGTTCTACAACGACCTTGCTCTAAACAAAGATGCTGACATGGAGATAAATATGAATGAATATTCCATTGATATAATCGAAATGCAAGCCACATTTATTCGTCACCGCAGAGCCGGATAATACTCGTATTGGTTGAAAAAACATACTATTCATATATTATTTGCAACGCTTCAACATTTACTGCTACACTAATCGCTCTAGCTTCTTCGTTATTCCATTAAGCACAAACAACAGACGTTCTTCGAATTGCCATTTATCACCAAAACTATTCCAGCATGAAAATTTTATTCGGTATTCAAGCAACCGGTAATGGACACATTACCCGATCTACGGAAATTTATAAATTGCTAAAACAACATCCAGAAGTAACTCAACTTGATGTACTGATTAGTGGCGGTAAAGCACAAATGGGTTTACCGTTTGAAGTAAACTACGAATACAAGGGATTTAGTTTCTACTATGGCAAAAAAGGAAAAATTTCCGTCTTGAAATCTATTGGTAAAGCCAGCTTTTTGTCGGTGGCTATTGCTTTAATGAAAGTGCCTTTTAAAGATTATGATTTAATTATATCCGACTTTGAACCCATCACCCTTTGGGGCGCGAAGATAGCCGGAGTGAAACGAGTAGGCATTGGCAACATGTATGCGATGACTTCTAAAAAATTCCCTAAAACAAAAGGAGTGAGCCTGACTAAGCTGTTTGCACAATTTATGTGTCCAACAGTAAACAAAATCGGGATGCACTTTCAAAAGTTTGATGATTTCATCTACTATCCGGTGATAAGAAGCGATATAAGAGATGCAGTGCCGGGCGACAATAATTTCAATTTGGTTTACCTCAATTCTTTTACAGACGAAGAATTACTTAAGTGTTTCACCGCCCCAGAACTGGGCGATCAGACATTCGTTGTTTATTCCAAGGTAGCGCAACAAACTTATCGGATGGGCAACTGTATCATCAAACCACTAAACAACTTCACGTTTACTCAAGATATTATTGAATGCAGTCGGGTAATTACCGCAGGTGGATTTCAAACTATATCTGAAGCGCTCTACTTGGGCAAAAAACTATTTGTTATTCCTATTGAGAAACAAAGTGAGCAAATCAGCAATGCGAAAGTGTTGAGCAACATGGGCGTAAAAACGTCTATGCAACTATGTAGTCAAGAAATAGCAGATTGGGTAATCAACAGCCAGCCCATAAAAGTGAAATTTGACAATGATTTGCCGGCTATCGTTGATGCTATTCTTCATGCACCTCATCAACCTAAACGTAAACGCAAAGCTGCATAGTTGTATATTCACCCGATGAAAAAATATGTTTTTGTAGTTATACTCTTTTACGCATTTCAACTTTCAGCACAGGTTGCGTTAGGTGTGCAAGGTCATCGAGGGGCTAGAGGTTTGTTTCCCGAAAATTCTATTTACGGATTTATAGAAGCAGCTAAACTTGGGGTAAATACCTTAGAAATGGATGTGGTCGTTTCTGCGGATAATCAACTTGTGGTTTCTCATGAACCTTGGTTTAATTCCTCTATTTGTCAGATTGACTCAGGGATGGCTACGGCTAAAAATATTTACCGGATGAGTTATGCGGAAATCAGTCAAATAGATTGCGGTAGCAAAGGCCATCCGAAGTTTGGTGATCAGCAAAAAATAGTGACAACAAAACCATTGTTAATGGATGTAATAGATACTATTGAAAAGTTGATTAGCCTTGGTCAAATTAATAACGTGCAATACAGCATTGAAATAAAATCTACCGAAGCCGGTGATAATGTTCAGCACCCAACACCACCAATTTTTGCGCAATTGCTGTATGATGTATTGAAGCTAAAGAATGTGTTACACAAAGCAACTGTTCAGTCTTTTGACGTGCGGGCATTACAATCAATCCGGGAAATAGATGATAAAGTAAAGCTAGCTTACTTGGTGTTTAACCTCAACTCTTTGAAAACAAATCTACGGATACTTGGATTCAAGCCGGCTATTCTTAGTCCGAACTATATGGTGGTGAAAAAGCAGTTGACAAAAAAGTGCCATGCGAATGGTGTGAAAATCATCCCTTGGACGGTTAACGATGAGCAGTCAATCAAGAAACTAATTAAGCAGGGAGTAGATGGCATCATATCTGATTACCCAAACTTGGTGATTAAATGTTTGAAATGAAAGTTAGAGTAGTTTTTATACTATACATTTTATTTTCGTTGCAAGTTGCCGCACAGCGTTGGAACACTATTCCTGCGCCACAGCAAATTACTTACAATCAAGGCTTTTATGATGTAACGGAGCGAGACAACGACCTTGACTCAGCGATTAAATTTATAGAGCTTGGCACTTACGACACCATCTTAGGTATTGAGGGATATATTTTAGAAGTGGACACCAATCAAATTAAAGTTTCAGCGAATACAAAAATAGGATTGAT
>CANGXE010000183.1 GCA_947457525.1 Bacteroidota bacterium
CCAGCCGCTAACTGGCGCACAAATGCATCAGCATGCATAGTGTGATATTTAATCTCGCCTTTTATTTTTTTCGCCAATTGCGCCAATGGCTGATAACTACTTTGAGCCAACAAATCGTAACGAATAGCCTCAGCGTGGTCAAACAAAAAATGACGAACTAAGCTAAAATCATATTCGCCAATTGGTAGCTCAACAAACTGGCACGAACGAAAATCTTTTTCGCTGCGCATAAAACCAAGCACATCAGGAGAAGGCTCCCCTAGTTGTTCGTGGAGGATAGTGTACAGCGCATGAGCATGACCGATTTTATCTTGTGCCATTGATGAAAACGCTAAGTCTTCTTCAAGCATCGGACCAATACCTGTCCATTCTGAGTTTCTATGGCCAATAATCAAAGCATCGTCTGCCATGCTGAAGAGTAAGTCTTTTATTGCGGTGGTATTCATGTCTAATGTATTTTGTCTTCTATAATTTTTACTAGCTCAAATGATTTTCTAATCTATATTTTTCAATGCGATCGCGCACTTTGTAAAAACCCGGGTCACGGAAAGTTTTTTCCGGTACGGTTTCAAAAATGTCTTCGTCTTCTAATTTAAACGTAAACACATCAGAAGTTTTCACCACCCAAAGATTAGCCGTTTTGCCTCTTCGAGCAAACTGTTCTTTAGCAAGGAGCAAAGCTAAGTCGGGCGATGGAGCGTGTACAATGCCGCAATGAACAGCTTGCTTGCCTCGTTTTTCTTGGTGAAAAACTTCCCAAGTGATGAGATGAGAATTGGTGATTATTTCGCCTTCTTCAATTTTCTTTAAATCAAGACGATTAATACGTGGGTCGAGTGAGGTATTCATATTTCTTTTTATCTAGTTAGTTAAGCCAATGGCACAGTATATTTTTCAGTAGGATTAAGCAACGCTTGACGCACCCAACGACCTGCTTCTTCAGCATATTTGCGCACGGCAATTCGTTCTGCATTGCACGGGCCATCGCCACTAATCACTCGTTTAAACTCCTCCCAATCAGGGTCGCTAAATTCCCAAACGCCATCTGCATTTTTACGCAAGTTCGGATCGGGGAAAGTAATGCCTAGTTCTAAAATTTTAGGCACGTACATATCCAAAAACTGATTACGCATGTCATCATTGCTCGCCAATTTAACTTTCCATTTCATCAATTTTTCGCTGTGTGCACTTTGCTTGTCCGTAGGGCCAAAAAAGTGAAGTAGCGGCCTATACCAACGATTGATAGCAGCTTGCAACATATCGCGCTGAACCTTAGAGCCGGTGGCTAAATAAACTACGTTATCGTGCCCTTGCTTCAAGTGAAAACTTTCTTCATAGCAAATTCGCTCTAGCGCCCTGCAATACGGACCATAGCTTCCCTTAGAATTGATGGTTTGGTTCACAATGGCGGCACCATCTACCAAAAATCCAATTACTGCTATGTCAGCCCAAGTCTCTGCCGGATAGTTAAAAATGTTGGAATACTTACTCTTGCCGCTCAGCAAATCGTTCAACATTTCCTCGCGCGTTTTGCCTAAAGTTTCTGCCGCTGAATAAAGCAACTGCCCATGCCCAACTTCATCTTGCACTTTGGCTATCAAAGCTAGTTTGCGTTTAAAATTTGGCGCGCGAGTAATCCACGTACCTTCGGGCAATGCACCTACGATTTCGCTATGGGCGTGTTGCTCAATCATACGAATGAGTTGTTTGCGATATTCTGAAGGCATCCAGTCTCCTGGTTCAATTTTTTCGCCACGAGCGATACGATCTTCAAACTCCGCCAACTTTTGCGGGTCTTCTTGCACCGAATTCATTCTTTTGGCTTCTTCTTCGGTTAGGTTAGTGTTTCCGTACATACTTTGTTGTTTATGTCAATTAATTTATGCTTTCAATCCTTTGAGCAGTAAGTCAGAAATATCTTCTGCTATTTCTTCTTCAGTCAATCGCTCACTTGATTTATACAAGTCATGCGTGGCATTCAGTGAAGAAAAGATAGTGAACGCTACTAACTTGGTATTCATCTTTTTAAAATCGCCACGTTTGATGCCACGCTCTATCAAGTCGCGAAACTTCATTTCATATTCATAGCGAAGCTTTTTGAATTTCCCCAAATTGGGTTCTTCCAAAAACATCCACTCATTAAAAAACACTTCCGTAGCTTCAATGTTTGAGGCGATAACGTGAATGTGTGACTTAATGGCCTGCTTAATCTTCTTGGTCGGTTTTTCGTCCATGCCTTCTATGGCATTAAACGCTTGAAAAAATTGCTCCGAAATATCGAAACAAATTTCGCGTAGAATATCGTCTTTGCTTTTGTAGTGGTTGTAGATACTTGGCGCTTCAATGCCCACTTCTTTTGCCAACTCACGCATACCTACAGCGGCATATCCTCTAGTTCTAAATAGCTTTTGAGCCGTCTGGCGAATGTTTTGTTTGGTAGTAAGAGTTTGTTTTGCCGTGGCCATAAACTAACGATTGATAGCAAACTTAAACAAGTCTTTTGAAACAAACAAGTGTTAGCTTCTGTCTTTAGGCTGATAATGGTCAGTTTATAAGCATCCAAGCGACTTTGGCGTTAAAATTATTTTGCTAATTCTATATCAAGTCTACATTATGCTACTACTTTTGCCACCACTATGGACTATGATTTATCAGTTTTTGCCCATGCCGATGCGTGGGTGAGTTTGGTTACGCTTACTTTCTTAGAGATTGTATTGGGCGTTGACAACATCATTTTCATCTCTATTGTGGCTAGTAAGTTGCCAAAAAACAGTCAAAAGAAGGCACGAAACATCGGTTTACTTGTCGCTATGGTTTTTCGGGTGTTGCTTCTTTTGTCCATCACTTGGATTATTGGTTTGACGGCACCGTTTTTCACCTTGCCGTTTGAGGGGCTTTTCAATGCGATTGGTGTAGAAAATGCCAAAGAAGCTATTGAAGTCAGCGGTCGCGACCTTATTTTGTTGCTCGGAGGATTTTTCCTTTTGGCAAAATCAACCACCGAAATACACGAGAAAGTGGGGGGCAGTCAACACGAGAAAAATGTAGGCTCAATGGCCAAAACTGCTTTTGGCGCTGTCATCGCTCAAATCATTTTGATTGATATTGTATTCTCCTTCGACAGTATTTTAACTGCGGTTGGTTTAACCCCACACGTGATGGTGATGATTTTTGCCGTTATCTTAGCCATGGGCGTGATGATGGCGTTTAGCGGACCAATCAGTGATATTATTAATCGCTACCCTACGCTACAGATGTTAGCCTTGTCCTTCCTCATCATGATTGGCTTAACCTTGATTTTAGAAGGCATGAATGCGCATGTCAACAAATCTGTGGTTTACATCGCCATCCTGTTCTCCTTGGGTGTGGAGTTGCTCAACATTCGATTGCGGAAAAAGGCAGATATCAAGTAGCCCTTATTGAGTTACTTCTTTTTTCTTCAGCGTGGTTTTGCTAAGTAAAAAAGTAACGCCTACGTTGAAACCAAAGTAATGGAAAGGAGCGTTTTTACGCAAATCATCTTTAGGTTTTGTGCGGTCGTAGTTAGGATTAAAGTCTGCATTGTTTGACTCGGTGTTTAACTTATCTGAATACACAAATTCAGTGCGGTATTTTCCGCGTTCTTCGAGTTTATCTACACCATCAATATCATACTTCGTAATTTTTGTGTCTTTCGCACGAACGGTCAAGTATTGTGCATTCACCTCAGCAAATACATTCATGTAAGGCAGCGGCTTGTACGCCACACCAACAGCGCCATTAAAACCCAAAGATATGGTGCCGTGAGTTTCTAATCTCACGTCTGTTTTTCGGCCAATGTAATAGGGCTCTTTGCCGAGCAATTCATCAAACCCGGGGTTTTTGTCAAACAAGGAATCAGGCACCATAATGTCGAGATCGTGGAAGAGCGCACCAAAGACAGGCAAGGTCAAGCCGAGGCGAGCGTAAGGGTAGGCTTTCCAGTTAGGCAGGGCAGCAGCCACCACTATAGACGGCATCAAAGAAAGAGTGTAAGCACTTGTACTGATAGTCGCGGTGATAGGTTGCCCTAACTTGATGTTAACGAAGGGCGGATTATTTAAGATAATGTCGTGGGTTTCTATTGATTTCATTTTGCTACTCTGTTGATAGTTGATGCCCATGTCAAAGCCGATGTAGGGATTAATCATGTATCCGAGGCCGAGTGTGAAGTTCATGCCTTGGCCATAGGAGCCGCGTATAAACTGCACGGAGCTGTCGGAGAAAAAATTGCGGTTCGCCATTTCGACTAAGCCATCG
>CANGXE010000184.1 GCA_947457525.1 Bacteroidota bacterium
CAGAAAAACCAAAAGCAGCCACTAAGAAAACGAAGTAAGCGAATGAAGCGCGTCATCATTTTTACGTATTACTTCCCTCCGGCAGGTGGAGTAGCGGTGCAGCGCTTTTTGAAGTTTTCTAAATATTTGCCGGAGTTTGGTTGGGAGCCAATTATCATCACTGTAGCGAATGGAAGTTATCCCTACTATGATGAAAGCTTACTGAAAGAACTTTCGCCCGACTTACGCGTGTATCGCACCGATACGTTTGAACCGTTTGAATTATACAATTTGCTGCGCGGCAAAAAAGGAAAATCAATGCCCGTGGTGGCAGTAGGCGGTCAACAGAAAAAATCATTTTTCAAATCGGCAACCGAATATATTCGGGCCAATTTTTTTATTCCGGATGCGCGCAAAGGCTGGAAACCTTATGCGATTAAACAAGCTGAAGCTCTAATTCAACAAGAAAAAATTGATGCGATAATCACCACCGGACCACCTCATTCTACACACTTAATTGGATTGGCTTTAAAACAAAAGTATGGCATCAAATGGATAGCAGATTTTCGCGACCCATGGACAAAAATATTTTCCAATCAATTTTTACCGCGCACGAATGCTACTATCGAAAGAGATAAAGCGCTTGAGACCAGTGTACTGCAACATGCCGATTTCGTGACGGTGATTAGCTCGGGAATGCAAGCAGAGTTTGAACCACACACCAAAACCATTGCTACTATTTTCAATGGTTATGATGAAAGTGATTTTAGTACAGCACCCATCAAAACATCACAAAAATTCACTATACGTTATGTCGGTAATTTGATGAGTAGCCAAAACTGTGAAGCCTTGTGGCCAATATTGGCGAATTACAAGAATGACATCCAAATCGAACTCATTGGCAGAACAGACGAGCCGGTGAAAGAAAGTATCACGCAAGCAGGGTTGAATGATTGTGTACGCTACTTACCTTTTGTTGACCATAAAGCAGCTGTGCAGTTGATGCAAGAAGCTTCTCTCCTACTTTTTGTTATACCCAATGTGGAGGATAATAAACTTATTCTCACCGGAAAACTTTTTGAGTATCTAGCTGCGTGTACCAATGTACTCTCCATTGGTCCAATAGATGGCAATGCTGCGGCTATTCTACAAGCTTGTGGGCGCGAAGTGATGATAGATTACGCAGATAAAACATTAATGCAATCGCAAGTAGGAAATGCCATCAACGAATTCAAAGATACTGGCAAAGTGAAAGTGTATACCAACCACATCCACGAACAGTTTACAAGAAAAAATCAAACGAAACTTTTGGCGGAAAAACTCAATAGCCTAGTCCAATAATTGATGGCAAAGTTGAAGCAAAGCTTGACTTCGTTTCTCTTCATTATAATTTTCCGCAATACGTTGACGTGCTTTTTTGCCTAAAATAGCAATGTCTGCTTTTAGCGCTGCGTCCAGTAATTTTGCTAGTTCCGTCACTGACCTTTGCTTAAGCACAAAACCTGTGTCGCCAATAATCTCCGGAATAGAAAACACCGCTGAACCAATCGGCACACATTCGCAAAGCATAGCTTCGCACAACGCGTTTGGAAAGCCTTCTGCCATAGACAACTGCAAGTAAAAACTCATTTCGCTATACACAGCCGGCAAGTCGCTATTTTTCACCGCAGACAGCAGCACTACATTCTCCGGCTTGTTCGGTATTCGGTTAAAGTCATCCAAGCCCAAAATATAAAATGTACACTGCGGAAACTGTGGCGCTACTTCTAAAATTAAATCAATGCCTTTGAGTTGCTGCTGAAAACCATACTCCCAAGCACCGCTAATAGTGAGAAAAGTAAATGGCTTTTTGTCTTTGGTGCGCTTCCATTTTTCAGGGTCATAGCCATTAGTGATGACTGTTGAATGTAAATCATGTTTATGCAAACGTGCTGAAATGCCTTGTGGGGTAGGTACGTGGCTGTCATAAGCATAGTCTGATAGCATTAATGAACTGTGCTTGGGCGCGATGTGCGTAGCTAAACGAAACGACCAAGCCGTAAAAGTTTTCAGGTATTGTTTCTGCCAATTACCATAACCGATGTTGGGGAAATAATGAGCGTCCGTGCCTCCCGAAATGATTAATGATGGCTTACCAAAAACTTTGGCAAACAACAAAGGCAACAAAGAATGATAGCCGGCAAACTGACACACCACCAACTGTGCAGAAAAAATGTGGCGCAACAAAAAAAATAACTGAGCAATAAATCGAAAAGGAGTTTGCCATATCTTCAAGGCAAAAAAATCGAACTCAATGACCGTAAACTCTTTCGACAAAATAGTCGCATCTTTAGCAATGAAAGAAGAGCGAAAATTGTAAATCAACAAAAGTTTTGGGCGGAGCGTGGTCATGTGTGCAAGTGCCTATAACCGACTTTTGATATTCGTCAACACCAATTCCGACTTTTGTTTTTGTTGCAAAGACTTCAACGTATGTTTGGGTTTGATGATGATGTTCTGATAGTCGTACTGCACGGTGTGCAAAGCATACGGCTCAATTTTTTCGATATAAAAACCATTCTCATAAGCCAACTGCGCGAAGTGATTAACATGCAAAGCTTGGTCAATAATTTGCAACAAATCAGGGCGGTTGGCATGTACCCACTCTAAAGCAAGCGGCTCGGGATTATTGATTAAAATAATAGAACCCTCGTGTACTAAATGACTAAGTGTTTTAAAAATCTTGGTATGTGTTTCTATGGGAATATGCTCTAACACATCAGGAAAAATCACGAAATCAAATTTCTTGTTGTAGGTAAAATTCGTCATGTCGGTCACCACGAAATCGGTGCGTTTGTTGGCTTGATATTTATTTTTCAAAAAGCCAATGGTCTGTGAGCTGATGTCTGCACCCGCAAAAAAACCATCGGTGAGATAACCGATAATCAAGCCGGACAATGAACCTACTCCGCAACCAATCTCCAACACCGATGAGTTGGGTTGAAGCCCGGCACGTTTCAAGTTTTTAAAAATAGTGCGATGACGACTGTTCGGCTTGCTCAACTTTGTTTGTTCGTACTCATTCCAAAGTTGGTCGTAGTAAGCGGATACTTGTTCTTTATCTTTTTGCATAGTGATATTATTTTGTTGCTCTGGCTTCTACCCCATTGCCGCCTTTGTTTATCCAAATACTTTTTGCGCCTAGTTTTTCTAATGTAGCGTTAATCTGCTCGGGAGTTCTAAGGTGTTTGTAGTAATCGGTGAGTGAATCGTAAGTATCTAAACGCGCCCATTCGAAATGTTCTTGATGGCTCAACTCCGGGTGAGGTTTCATGAACGTAATCAGCGGAGAAAAACGCTTCAACAACCATTCCAGCGGAGCGATGTTTCTAAACGCCCAATGCAACGGGAAGAAAAAATTCACCAAGGCATCCACAATCTTCTTAGAGGTTTGTGGTTTTAATTCTTTCAACACTAAGCGATAGTAAGTGGCCGGATTGAAGTAATAATTAATACGCCAGATGTAATGGTCAATCACCAACAAACCGCCCGGCTTTACCATGCTCCAAAGCGACTCTATAGTCTTCTCACTGTCGGGAGTGTGTTGGATCACGCCCAAGCACAACACAATATCAAAGCTCGCTTTCGGAAAAGGCAACTCATAGACGCTGGCTTGTGCAATGGCATAATTATCTGGTTGCCCTACGTTCTCTTTGTTCACTTCTACGGCATTGCTCAAATCTACGGTATGTACCTGTGCCCCGCCTTTGATAAAAAGCTCCGTAAATCGTCCGGCACCGCTGCCTACTTCGAGTAGGTTTTTCCCTTTAAGTTCCGCGATGGAAAATCCCAAACAACGCTCTAAACGCAACTGTGATATCTGTGTGCCATTGAAACTATCTAGCTGCGTTTTCGCAAAATTCTTCCATTGAAAACCGAAAGCATTGGCATAATTATCAGCCGGCACAAAACGCGGAATTTGATTAACCACCGGAAACTGCTCTCCGCTCGCACTCACTAAAAATCCTCCCTGCGGAGACAAACTTTGCCCGGTTTTGGGCGACACGAAATCTATCATACGTTTGAAATAAAACGAGGTAAAGGTAAAATTTGCGCTATGAAAATTGAATTTCGAGCGGTGGTAAGTGCAATTTTCTAAAATAGCATTTTGCTACACGCCAAAATAGCTACATTCGCCCTATGTGCGGTATTGCCGGATTTATAGATTTTAAGCAACAAGGAACAGAAGATTTGCTCCGGCAGATGACGGACACCATTGTGCACCGCGGACCGGA
>CANGXE010000185.1 GCA_947457525.1 Bacteroidota bacterium
ACATCGCGTTGCAAATTAGCAAAGTCAGCACTAAGTACCGATGGAGATACAATCGTTGTTTTCATTGCGCTAATATAGTTTTGTTGCGCAATTTCAGTAGCTTACTTTTTCTTTCGGCTTGCCAAAGCATCGTGTTCCACTTTGCCGTTTTTCTTCAAGTATTTCTTGGCTTGGCGGTTCGCAATATCTATTCCTAAAGCTAAAATTAACTTTCTGCCCGCGCTAAAACGCTCTGGGTGTTTTTTGCCTTTACGGAAGTTGTCAAAGAAAAACTTAGAGTGAAGAATGGCAAAAGGAGCGCAAGGATTGTGCGACAAATGTTTGCCAAATAAACGCAAGAAAACTTTATTGTCTGCCGTTTTTAAGTTGGCGTAGGCTACTTCAGAGTTATTGTACATTACCTCATCGTCACCATAGCAAGCACAAATTTGCAGAGGCGCTTTGGGCACCCAAGTGGTCAAACAGTTTTCTTTCAACTTACAAGTAAAAGGAAATGTTGTATCGCTTTTAAATTGCTCTACTACTTCAGGAACTAGCATATCGCCCGGCACAGGTGGCAACATGGCGTTCACATCGCCAAAATCTTTTGTGCGAGGTTGGGCAAATACTTCCCGCATTTTTGATTTGTAAGGCTCTTTGAATACTTCATAAATATCGCCCGGCCAAAGGTTATAGGCATATTGGTAGGATAAAATCAAATATGGTAAATAGTGAGGCTGTGTGTAATTGCGAAACATACTTTTTGATTGCTCGCCTGTCATGTCATACGCGCCCGACATTGGTGAAGAAGCCGTAAGTTTAACTTCCGGAAAACTTCCAGATTCTAAATATTTATGTGTAGCCATCGAAGCGTGACCACCTTGCGAATAGCCGGTTAGGAACAAATCGCCTGTAGTAGTTTTGTTGATTTGCGGATACAATTCTCGACAAGCTTTAATCATGTAAATAGTAGCCATAGCTTCTGTCCATGAGTCTTGGTAAACGTGTTCTTTTTCTCCACCCGCAAAACCATAGTAAAAAGGGAACACACCAATGTAATTATCTACAGCGTGCATCATGGTCACCACTTGCTCTAGGTCTTGTATGCCGTAGCTTTGTGCGGTGCCGATGCGTGTGCCGTGGCAATACACCATTTCGGCAGAAGCAGTAGTTGTTTTCGGAACATAAACCACCCCTTTGGCGGTGATAAATGTGCTATCGAGCCATAAGCCTTTGTAGGTGATTTCATACATATCTACTGCATTGCGCACAGGAATAACCATTTGCGGAATGCTGCTTTTTTTCCAAAATCGGTCAAGAGAATCTTGAGTATAAGTATATTTTAGTTCGTAGCTCACCAAAAACTTTTCAGGCTCCTTTAGTTGCGCTTTAACTGGTGAAGAAAAAGAAAACGCTGCAACAAAGAGGCAGAACAGTAAGATGTTTTTCATATTGGTTTAGATTGTAACATGAAAGTAAGTAATCTTTATCTACCTTTGTTTGAATCCAAAAGATAATATACTTAAGGGGTTAATGGTAAACCGCTTGGTACTGCATTTTATATTAGTAGTCCATACCTCACTTTTTATAAAAGGCGGTTTTTTTTTAGCTAGGTTTTATAAACTTCGTAATAAAAATTATTTTCGACTAAAATAATCACATAAATCCTAGGCTACGCTCAAGCATGGATAGTAAATTGAACGTATGAAAAACAATTACTATTATTCTTTAATTGGCTCTTTCCTATTATTTCTGTCAAGTTCAGCGGCTTATGGTCAAGCTGAAGTCCAAAACCCCACCTTCCCGTTTTGGAAACTGCTTGGCAATCAGAACACAGATACAGCAGTCAATTTCGTGGGTACAACTGACAATCGCGCTTTGACCTTCCGTACTAACAATATCCGAAGAATGACTGTGAATACAGATGGGAATGTGGGAATAGGGACTGTGGTACCAAACGTTTTGTTACAACTATCAGGAGAGCATGGCAACACGCAATTTAGATTAACTCTACCGACTGCGCAAAATTTTGGGGGAACCGGAGAAGTAAATCTTCAAAGTTGGGTATCTGAGCCCTGTCTGTCTTGGGACGGTGCGGGGTTAGGAGTGAATGTAAATAACACCTATACAGGTATAGGTTGTGCAGGTGGTATTCTTATGCCTAAGTTAAATACCGGTTTGGGACAGGCATTTGTTCGTTTTGAAACGAATGGAGGAAACATGCTATTTTACACTCTAGCGAACGGCACTGCACCAACCGGATCTCTTGCACCAAGAGAGAGAATGTCCATTAATTCACTAGGTAAAGTTAGAGTCAATGATTTAGCGGGTACTGGCAATAGAGATGTATTTGCAGACGCAAACGGGACATTAATTGTTTCAACAAATAACAGCATCGGTTTCTACGCCACCAAAACAGCTAACCAAACTCAATCAGATAATGCAGGTGGTACAGGATTGCAAAAAGTAACTTGGGGAGCAACTAGTTTTAATGACGGTGGCGGATTTAGTACTGTAGATAGTCGATTTACAGTACCGGCCGGTGGCGGTGGCGTGTACACATTTTCTATGGGAGTACACAGCAGCACAAATACAGATAGAAGACCTAGAATGTGGCTCTCATTTCAGGTTAATGGTGGTGAAGTAATGCGCGTGGCTCAACAACAAATAAATGATGCATTTTGGGGGTATGTTGGCTTAAATGGCACTCTGTCCTACAAGCTTAATGACGGAGATTATGTAGAAGTTTGGACATATTGGGATGCTAGTAATGCAACTACTTTAACTTATGTTGGCGGAGAAGGCTGTTATTTTTCAGGGGTAAAGATATATTAAGTGCCTCTTGACTACTTCAATAACTATTGTTTAATCAATTTAATACTTGACATCAGCTATTTTTGACTGTATCTTGTGCACAAATTGGTTAAGAAAAGTACAATTTGTTACATGCAAAGGTTTAAAGTTAAGTTTTGGCTAGTATTAATCACAGTGGTTGCTGCTGTTGGCCAGTTGTATGCACAAGTCAAAGTTCAAAACAAAATAGCCATGAAAAATCAAAGTTTGCCGAAGCGCAGATTGTGTTTGCGCTAAAGCAGTCAGAAAGTGGGATATGTCATTTATCAGTACTTTATGAATTGCTGAAATAAAATACTTGCTGAATTTTCTGATATTGATAGTCATTTTTAAATTTGTAGTTGATAATCTCAATTAAAAAACATATTTGTTATACTTTCTAAATGGTAAACACGAAATATTTTTACTCTTTGCTAATCTCATTTTTAATGAGTTGTGTTCTAAATGCTCAAGTTTCCAATGTTCCTCAGGCCGTAAATTACCAAGCCGTAGCTCGTACTGCTACTGGAAGTATATTGGGTAATGCCAATATTTCGGTGCGAATGACCATCAATGATGGTATCAATCCGGGATTTACAGCTTATCAAGAAACTCACACCGCCATAACTAATCAGTTTGGTTTGTTTACCATTAAAATTGGATTAGGAAATCCGATTATTGGCGTGTTCTCCAATATTAACTGGGCCACAGGTAACAAATATTTATTAGTAGAATATGATCCGAATGGTGGTACTAACTACCTCAACATGGGTTCAACTCAATTGCTAAGTGTCCCTTATGCATTATATGCTGAAAAATCCGGTGGTACTGCAACACCCGGTCCAACTGGCCCAACTGGTCCTCAAGGAGCTGCAGGTGTTCCCGGCCCACAAGGTCCTGCTGGAGCAAATGGTTTAAATGGAGCAATCGGTACTCAAGGACCCGTTGGTGCAACCGGATCAACAGGCGCACAAGGATCAACGGGAAATAATGGAGCAACTGGAGCAGTTGGTGCTACAGGTGCTGTAGGTGCAACTGGTTCTACAGGAGCAACAGGTGCTGTTGGAGCACAAGGTTTACAAGGCAACACAGGAGCTAATGGAAATGTTGGAGCAACCGGAGCTACAGGCGCACAAGGTCCAATAGGAGCTACAGGAGCAACAGGTGCTGTAGGAGCAACAGGAGCCACTGGCACACAAGGTTTACAAGGCAACACAGGCGCTACTGGTGCGCAAGGCATTCAAGGGAATACTGGAGCTTCTGGTGCAGACGGAGTTACTGGTCCTCAGGGTATTCAAGGTTTGCAAGGGAACACAGGCGCTACTGGTGCGCAAGGCATTCAAGGGAATACTGGAGCTTCTGGTGCAGACGGAGTTACTGGTCCTCAGGGTATTCAAGGTGTTGCTGGTCCTACAGGAGCACAAGGATCAACGGGAA
>CANGXE010000186.1 GCA_947457525.1 Bacteroidota bacterium
AAATCATTCATTTTAGATACGCTCTCACCCAAAGTTGTGAACCCTTTACCTAGGCTGTTAATCAACTCAGGTCCTACTTTTGCATCACTAAGCATTTTGTCTAACTGTTGAGTAAGCGGTTTACCACCAGATTTTTGAACCGGACCATCGTCAGCTAATTCAGGATAAACGCGCTCCCAATGATATTCAGGCATATTATCATGTTGTGGTTCAAATGCAGAAATAACGAAGATGATTACCTCAGTTCCCATCCCCACCATAAGCATGATGTTAGCACCCGGCCAGTGCATAATTTTAAACAATGCACCTAAGATTACAACTGCAGCACCTAAGCTGTAAGCATAGTTAAGTGTTCTTTTACCCGATGCTGTTTCGAAGATTGATTTTTTGTTTGAAGCCATTTTTAGTTTTAGTTTTTAAGGTTAATTAAGATGAAGATTAGGGTTAAATTCTTATTAAAAAAATGATTGAATAAAATTAATTATCCATTATATCGCGACCAAGGAATGTGGTCAAACATCTGAAACCCACGTAAGATTTCGCAGAGTCAGCATATTCCCAATGGCGTGTACCGTTCTCGATATAGTAGCCTATATCTTTCCATGAACCTCCTCTGATAACTTTGCGTTTCATAGCTTCTGGCTCTGATTCTTGAGCATCATAACGAATATCAGGATTCAAATCATGAATGAAAGAATATGAATTTTCGTAGAAAGCTGAAGATGTCCACTCGGCTACGTTACCTGCCATACAGTATAGACCGTAGTCATTAGGCCAATAAGCATCAGCACGTACCGTGTAAAAACCACCGTCTTCCGGATAATTTCCTCTTCCTGGTTTAAAGTTGGCTAGGATACAACCTTTTGAGTTACGTACGTATGGACCACCCCAAGGGTAAGGTGCTAGTTTTTTGCCTCCACGAGCAGCATATTCCCACTCATGTTCTGTTGGCAAACGGAAGATGTCCATCAAAGGCTCTCCGCGTGGCGTTCTGTAATCTGCCCAAAGATTTGTTCTCCAATAGCAGAATGCGTTTGCTTGATGCCATGTAACACCGACAGCAGGATAATCATCAAAAGCGGGGTGATGAAAATAGTTACGAGTCATTGGCTCGTTGTATGAGTAAGAAAAATCTCTCACCCAAACCAATGTATCTGGATAAACATCACAAACTTCTTTGCGGATAAAGCTGGTTCTTGATTTACCTCTATTTTTTGTCAAAGAGGCTGCTTTGTAGTCAAACCACTCGTACACATATTTAAGTTTACTAAGATCTAATTCTTTTTTACCCCAAATGCGCTCGTCTTCTTTTAGATAAATTTCTTCTAACTGTTCATTTTTCTCTTTACCACTCCATTCGATTTTTTGGTTCCAATCCAATTGGTCTTTACCTTCTTCTCCACCTTCAAGTTTGTGCTCTAACAAAGAGTGAGCAACAGAGTCTCTTACGTAGTTGATAAATTGACGATACTCATTGTTGGTGATTTCAGTATCATCCATGTAGAAGCCTACGATTGAAACTTGCTTAGCGCGAGCTTGGGCTGAGGCATTAACATCTTGGTCACTTGGGCCAATATGTAAAACACCTGATGGAATAAAAACCATTCCGTAAGGAGTGATTGGATTCCATTTTGGGCGATCTAACTCACCTAAAAGTTGGCCATTGTAACCACCCTGGCAACCAGTGATAAAGAGCACTACCGTCAGTGCAGAAGCACTAAAAAGACTTTTCAAATTTTTCATGTTTTTGGTTTTGATAGTTTTCCCCTGTTATTAAAATGAGAAGCGTAAATATAAACACTTTTTAACTTTACAAAATATTACTTAAAAAAAATATGGTTTTCAGTTTGTTAAATACGTTTTTGAAGGTGTTTTAGTTACAAAAAAGCCACTTCAGCGTTAGTTAAATCTCGGATTGTGATAAAAATAACCCTTTTTTTCTTTTGCTACCAATGGGTATCGATAACTAAAACTAACTTCATGGGAACCAGTATTAAATTTAGTCAAATACGACAGATTTGCATCGTATGAATAGATCAATTGTACTCCCTTTATTTTAAAGCCAAAGAACAATGCTAACGCATCTACAGATTTCTGGTTATATCCTCTAAACGAGATTCCGGATAAAATATTGCGATAGACAGTCATCGTGGCGCTTAATTCCGCTTGTACTTTAACAAAATCAGTTTTGATTAATGCACTAGGCATGATACTAAAACGACTATTTACCTTAAAATCATAGCCACCGCTAACCAATAAATTTTGTGTAAAAAATAAAGCACTAGCTACAGTTGCGTCATTGAGTTTTGCCTTCGAAATAGCTATGTGATTTAAAGCTGCTCCGGCATAAAATTTATCGTTATTGAAATAAAGTCCAAAGGATAAATCCGGTGCTATTCCTTGTGATAAATTATCCGGCAAGATATTGTCATTGTGATTAACTCCGCCCGTATAATCACCTTCAGGAGTTCGTAATTTCGCTCCGTCAATTGATGTTTGAATAATCCCAGCACCTAAACCTATGCCCATTTTCCCCCATTTAAAAGTATGGCGATAATTGTAGTTAAAAGCTATGTAGGTGGCCCGTTGAAAACCTATTAAATCATTAACGAACGTAAGTCCAATACCGGAACGAATAACTGACAACGGCATACTAAAATTGAACGCTTGAGAGGCGATGGCACGATTAGCTAAACTTACATATTGTGAGCGATGCAGTAAACTAAAATTTAAAGCATCATCGCTACCCGAGAAAGCAGGATTAACCAAGTAACGGTTGTACATATATTGGGTAAATTGCGGTTCTAATTGTGCTTGCACATTTGTCGCAATAAAACCACTGAAAAATATAGGTAGAAAAGATTTTAATTTCATTCCAAAAATGAATATAGTGTAAAGTATGAATTGTACAACACTATATTCATTTCGGACGATAAGCTATTTAGCTTCTTTTATATATTTCTCGATGGCTGTGATGATAGTTGGCGTGTTAGGCAACGGAGCCATGAGGTGTAATTCTAGTTTTTTTGCAATGATGGCATCTACTGTTGTTTTGCCATAAGCTCCAATTTTCAAACTTCCTTGTTTAAAATTAGGATAGTTGTGATATAACGAATGAATACCTGTTGGGCTAAATAAAACCAACATATCAAACTTGGTTAAATCAATATCTTTTATCGAATTAGGTACGGTTCGAAACATAACCCCTTCCGCATAATTAAAATTATTAAGTGCCATAAAAGCCGGTATTTCATCTTTACGAGTTTCTGCACATATATACAAAAAGCGTGTTGCATCGCGATGCTTAACTAAAAGTGTACGTAGCTCCTTATTATTGTTCGCATCCCCAAAAAACACTTTGCGCTTTCGATACTGAGTGTATTTCTGTAGATAAAGTGCTATAGCTTCGGAAGTACAGAAGAACTTTGTTTCTTGACTCATCTTAACTCTAAGTTCCTCACAAATTCTAAAGAAATGATCAATAGAATTTCTGCTAGTGAAAATTATACCACTATAATCATTTAACGTGATTCGTTGTTTGCGAAACTCTTTACCCGGCACACCCTCTACTGTTATGAAAGGCTTATAAGTAAACTTCACCTTGGTCCTTGCTTCCAAGTCAAAGTAAGGTGACTTTGGGCCTTCGGGCTTTGGTTGTGCAACTAATATGTTTTTGATTTTTGTTTTCGGCTGCTTAGAGATATACTGTTCGTAGTTAGTCTCATTTTTGGGCGGCAATATAATTTGTGGTTTGGCAACCGGAGGAGGAGGGGCAGCATGCTGTTTATTATAAAAAGAAGTAGCACTCTTTACGGGTGATGTCACATCAGCCTTCGTTTTGAGAGTGCTACTACTGTTGGTTTTTTCACTGCCTTTTTTTGCTACTGTTGAAGGAAGCTTAGGGGCAGCTGGCTTACTAGAAGCAGTTTTATCAACTACTTTTTTTTTGCCGCTTTCTTAGCTACAGCTTTTTTAGCCGGTGCTTTTTTAGCTACTGCTTTTTTAGCTACTGCTTTTTTAGCAGGTGCTTTTTTAGCTACTGCTTTTTTTGCAGGTGCTTTCTTAGCTACCGCTTTTTTCGCAGGTGCTTTTTTAGCTACCGCTTTTTTTGCAGGTGCTTTTTTAGCTACCGCTTTTTTTGCTGCTGGCTTAGCTGCTTTCTTTTTTGTTGCCATGTTTAAGCAATTGTTTTAGTTAACAATTTAATTAATAGAAATATCGGTGAT
>CANGXE010000187.1 GCA_947457525.1 Bacteroidota bacterium
CGTTTTTTGTTGGAGAAGAATTGAATAAAAATGATTGATAAGTTTTATTGTCACGAATAGCGTAAAAAAACACGATTGATTAGATGATATATCATTTTGCTGTTTGATTAGTGACACATTCGTGAGTTAGTGGCATAATCGCATAGTTGCCACGAATAACACATATAAGCACGAATGATTTTTTGATATACTGATTAAAGAACTACTCTGTTACTTGTTAGATAGCCTTTGCCAAAGTTGATAATTAATGCAAGTTTACAACCTGATATAGTTAAGTAATTTAGTGCTTGTGCTCTATGTTCGTTTGTAATTTCTCTTACCGCTTTTACTTCAAGAATAATTTTGTCATAAACTACAAAATCTGCATAGAAGTTATGCGCCAGTTTTTGGCCTTTATAAAAAACATCATACATTTTTTCTCTTTCATAGTGAATGTTGTTGGTTGTGAACTCAAGTTCAAGTGCATCCTTATAAACAATTTCTAGAAATCCACTACCTAGTTGGTTATGTACTTCCATACATTTACCCATAATAGCATATGATTCGTCCTTATAAATTATATCTGCCATGCCGTTGTTGTTTTTTCGGATAAGCTAAAATACAATTTGAAGTATTATTATCCGTGAATTAGTGGTATAAAGTCATAGCAGCATAACTGCCACGAATAGCACAAATACACACGAATGATTTTAATTATTAATGTGTCATTTAAGCTGCTGGATTAGTGATAAATTCGTGAATTAGTGGCATAAAATCCTTAACAATTTAGGTAGAGGTTTTAAAACTCCTTTTCAAACCCAAACTCGTCCATCACATCGCTCAGCTCGTTGTATACTTCTTGAGCAGAAAGTCCGAATTCTTCTAAAGAGTATTCGTGTTTGCTTTGGTAGTTTTGTTGGCGCACTTTTTCTTGATGTAGTTTGGTGAGAAATTGTTCGCTCATCGGCCAACCAAAGTGGCGATAAATTCCTTTGATGGTCTCGTGCGGTTCGCGCAGCAAATCATCATATTTTACGGATGCAAATTGTTCTTTGGGCAATGATTGGTGCATGGTTTTGGCATATTGAAAAAACTCAATGCCGTAGTTCGCCCACACCTTTCGGCTGATGTCACGCTTGGGCACATTGGGGGAGTGAAATTGATACATAACCGTAAACATACTTGCCATGCTCGGCACTGCGTCATAAGGATGGCGAGCTATGTAGATAATCTTTGCATCAGGAAAAGCTTGTAGCAATGTTTTGTAACGTCCCGTGCTCATTACATTTTTCGCTAAATATGTTTTGTTTTTGCCGGCTCGAAACACAAATCGTTTGATACTGCTGGCATAAAACTGAATGACGTTATGACGAATTGTTTCCGGCTCGTCATCTAAAAAACGGTTATGATTGTTCTCGTGAAAAATCGGAAAGGGAATAAACATGCCGGGGCTGTTGAACGTCTGCGCAAAAACTAATTCATCTTCTTCGGCTTTGTTGAATCCCATCGGGTGAATATCATCCCATCCTCCCCAAAACATTTCATCTAGTTTTTTCATCAACTTTCGCAGCGCGTTAAACATCAAGTGGCGGTCTGTCCACCTGATCACTTGATAGAATTGCACAAACGAGGAAGACATAAAGAAAGTGTGTGCGTTTTTGGTGTACACAAATCGTTCGTCATCTAAGGCTAATAATCGGTGCAGATAAGTGGTGCCGCTGCGTGGATTAGCGATGATAAACACCGGTTGATTTATAGGTGTGGTTTTGTATCCTCGATGAAAAATTTCGTCTAGCAGACGAAAGAACAGACTGAGCAGTAAGTGTATGGAATATAGAAAAATGAACAGAATAGACAGCAGCCAAAGTTTCCAATTCCATTGCCCAAACGCTGATTGGAGCATGTGGCGAAGCACCGACAAACGGATGTAATAAAACGAAGGACTAAAGAAAACCATAGTGAATGTTACGCCAAAGGAAAAGTTTTAGGGCAGAACAGCCAAGTTTATTTTCTTTGAACTTTAATAACATCGCCCAAGTGCAGATTTATGCTTACTAATCGTCAATTATTCTTGCGTCACGTGGCGCAAACCAATGTAGCTCCATTGATGCTCGAAATAGAAAAAGCGGAGGGCGTTTATTTATACGACACCAACGGTAAATCTTATTTGGATTTGATAGCCGGCATAGCTGTGAGTAATGTGGGACACAGTCACCCGAAGGTGGTGGAAGCGGTGAAACAACAAGCCGAAAAATATATGCACCTGATGGTGTATGGGGAGTTTGTAGAAACACCACAAGTGAAATATGCCGAGCGATTGTGTCAATTTTTGCCTAAGGCTTTAGACAATGTATATTTCACCAACAGTGGAGCCGAAGCCACGGAAGGCGCCATGAAGCTGGCCAAACGCGCCACGGGTCGCACAAAGTTTGTGTCGTTCAAGCAAAGTTATCATGGCAGCACCCAAGGAGCTTTGAGCGTGATGGGCAATGAGTATTTTAAACAACAATTTCGTCCTCTCTTACCTGACACGTTGCAGTTGCGGTACAACAATATGGAGGATTTGGCGCAAATCTCTTGCCGCACGGCTGCGGTTATTCTAGAACCTGTTCAAGCCGAGTCGGGAGTAACTGTTCCCTCTGTAGATTTTATGCACGCCTTGCGCAAGCAATGTGACGAAACAGGCGCTTTGCTGATTGTGGACGAAGCGCAAACCGGCCTAGGGCGCACCGGCAAGATGTTTGCGTTTGAGCATTACGGCATTGAACCGGATATACTTTTATTAGCGAAAGCTTTTGGCGGAGGAATGCCGCTGGGGGCATTTATTTCCTCGTCTGATCGAATGAAATTATTAACCGATAATCCTGTGCTAGGGCACATCACCACCTTTGGTGGACATCCGGTTTGCTGCGCAGCAGGCTTGGCGGCATTTAATGTGTTAACAGAAGAAAACCGGATAGCAGAAGTAGAACGCAAAGGCCAATTGTTTGAAAAATTGCTCGTGCACCCCAAGATAAATTCGGTGCAACGCAAAGGATTGATGATGGCCTTAACCTTCGAATCGTTCGAGATGAACAAAATGATTATTGATAAATGCATAGAGCAAGGCGTGTTGACCGATTGGTTTTTGTTTGCTCCGCAATGTATGCGCATCGCTCCTCCACTTATTATTACTGAAGCGCAGATAGAAACGGCTTGTGCAGTGATAGTGAAGGCAATCAATGATCTTTAGTTCACAAGCGCTGTTTCACCAAATTTTGTTGTTACTTTCGCACGTAAACAACCCACCCCATGAGCAAAACAAGAGAATGGTTTAAATCAGGCTTCGGACGAATAGTCGCTTATTTCCTTCAAGGTTTGTTGCTGATTGCCCCTTTGTTTATCACCATCTATGCCGTGTTTTATATCTTCAACAGCATAGATACGACTATCGAAAAAGTATTCCGCACCTTGTTTAGTTTCTACTTCCCGGGTTTTGGCATTGCCGTAATGTTTTTCATCATAGCGCTGATTGGCTATTTGGGTTCGTTGGTTATCGTACAACCGCTATTGGACATAGTAGAAATGTTAATGGAACGCACGCCATTAGTCAAAGATATTTATCCATCCCTTAAAGATTTTTTTGGCGCATTTATCAGCAACAAAAAGAAATTCAATAAACCAGTGCTTTTCGAAATGGGCAAAGGGAGTGGAGTGTTCAAAATGGGGTTTATTACCAAAGAAGATTTGAGTGAATTGGATATATTAGACAAGGTGGCCATCTATACACCACTGTCTTATAACCTTTCAGGGATTATGTATTTGGTTAATCGCGATCAAGTGCAGGTGTTGAATGATGTAGGAGCCGGTGAAGCGATGAAATTTATCATGAGCGGAGGGGTGACAGAGTTGGATGATGAACACGACCATAAATCATTAAAGCCGTAAGTTATGTTACGTATTTTATGTTTAACCACCTTGTTGACGCTGCAAATGAAATCCGCCAATGCTTGGGGGTTTTGGGCGCATCAGCGCATCAATCGGATTGCTGTTTTTCTCTTGCCGCCTGAGATGCTCACGCTCTATAAACCGAGCATTGATTACCTCACCGAGCATGCCGTTGACCCGGACAAGCGCAGATATGCCTCGCCCGATGAAGCGCCTCGCCATTACATTGATCTCGATCATTACTGCACGCTGCCTTGCGATGAACTGCCGAAGCGATGGAATGATGCCGTTGAAAAATATACAGAAGACACACTC
>CANGXE010000188.1 GCA_947457525.1 Bacteroidota bacterium
ACTCTTCAAAAGAAAATCTCTTTTCTTCTTAGCTGAAAAGTGTTCTCGTTCGGCCAGTTGATGGAGTAAAGAAATAGCTTTGAATGGATGTGCCGAAGCCATCTCCCCTCCTGCCACTCGATAAAACGAATGCAAATAGCCGCCCAAATATTCATCAGAACCTTGCCCGTCAATAACCACCGTCACGCCTTCGCTTTTGGCCAGTTGCATCAAGAAATATTGCGACAAGAAACTAGAGCCCAACATCGGCACATCAGCATGATAAGCCGCTCGGTGAAAACTCTCTTCTATTTGCTGATTGTTGGGGGAAAAATAATGGGGCTCTATGTTATTGTACTTCGCTACTACTTCGCGGACAAACGGACGCTCATCTACATCGTCTTCATAAAAAATCGAGAATGATTTAATTGGAGTATTTGGCAACAACGTAGAATACATGCCGGCTATTGCTGAAGAATCTAATCCACCGCTCAAACAAGTTCCATTGGGCACATCGCTGCGTGAATGTAAACGAACCGATTGCTGAAACAAATCATAAAACTTGCTTTTCTTCTCTTCAAAACTGAGTGATGACTTGGGTAGATTAAAATCTATATCCCAATAACGAGCTGTAGTTAACTTTCCTTTTTGCCAATGCAAATTATGAGCCGGTTCGAGTGATTTAATTTGACGGAAAAATGTTTCCTCCTTGTACACACTCCACACCATTTGCAAACCACGATTGATTTGTTGTGTATTCCAATCCGCTTTAAATACGGGTAATAACTTCAAGGCTTTATACTCGGAAGCGAAATATAAATTGCCACCTTCTTGTATGTAATAAAACGGTTTGATACCAAATCTATCGCGAGAGCAAAAGAGTTTTTGTTTGGTTTTATCCCAAATTGCAAACGCCCACATACCCACGAAGTGTTGCACACAATCTTCACCATAATGCTTATAAGCCGCGCAAATCACTTCTGTGTCGCCTTGTGTGCGAAAGGTGTAACCTGCTTGAATTAACGTCTCTCGAATTTCAATATAATTATACACTTCCCCATTAAAAATAATCACTACGTCTTGCCACTCGAAGGGTTGATTAGCTTCGTCTGAAAGGTCAATAATCTTTAGGCGATTGTGTCCGAGCGTCAATTGTGCTTCGCTGTATAAACTGGAATCCTCAGGGCCGCGGTGCAAAATACTTTGCAACATTTTATCTGTCCACTCCTGTCGAGTTTCGGTAGAAAAAGTATGGTCAATTATTCCGGCTATTCCGCACATATTGCATTAGGATAAACGCCTAGCGTTCCCACGCCAAAAGAAATAAAAAAAGCGACACCCCAAGGAATGTCGCTCTTGCAAAGTTGATGTATTATTGAATTAACGACCGTCTCCATCGAGCAAGTTGCCCAAACCACCGAGCAATCCGCCTTCTTCTCTTCTACTTCCGGTTTGTGGAGCATATTGAATAATCCGAGAGGCCAATCGAGAAATCGGTAAAGTCTGTAACCACACTTTTCCCGGACCGCGCAACACGGCAAAGAAAACGCCTTCGCCACCAAAAATCGTGTTGCGAATACCGCCAATCATCTGAATGTCGAAGTCAATGTCTTTGGTGTAAGCGACTACGCAGCCTGTGTCAATATGCAACACTTCGCCCGGCTGCAAGGTGCGCTCGATGATGTGACCGCCCGCATGAACGAACGCCAAACCATCTCCTTCTAGTTTTTGCATGATAAATCCTTCGCCACCAAAAAGACCGGTGCCGAGTTTACGTTGCCATTCAATGCCCACCGACACCCCTTTAGCTGCACAGAGAAACGCGTCTTTTTGACACACCACTTTGCCTCCCATTTCTTGTAAATCCAAAGGAATGATTTTGCCGGGATATGGCGAGGCAAAAGCTACGCGCGCTTTGCCGCCACCGTTTTGAGTATAGGTGGTCATAAACAAACTTTCTCCGGTTAGCAGTCGTTTACCCGCTCCCATCAGTTTACCCATAAATCCGCCTGAGTCATTGCTACCATCGCCAAAGACAGTCTGCATTTGGATAGATTGGTCTTTGTACATAAACGCTCCCGCTTCGGCAATCACCGTTTCTTGCGGGTCCAATTCAATTTCTACACATTGCATTTCTTCACCAAAAATGCGGTAGTCTATTTCATGATTTGTTCTCATAAGGTTGTTTTCGTATTTTAGTTTGGCACGAATGTACTAACGAAGACGAAGAGAAAAAGTGAATATTTTAGAATTTTTTTTTGCTCAGTCAAATTTTTTAAACGCAAAGAAAACAGCCAGCATAATGAGAAAGAAACTGACGATGTAATTCCATTTAATTTCCTCTTTGAGAAACAAGACCGAGAAAAACACAAACACAATCAATGTAATTCCCTCTTGCATAATTTTCAGTTGCGAAGCGGAAAAATTGCTGTCTACATAGCCCATACGATTGGCGGGCACCATCAGGAATATTCAAAAAACGCAATGCCCCAACTCACCAAAATTGCCTTCCAAAGTGGCACATCCTTAAACCGAAGATGACCGTACCAAGCAAAAGTCATAAATATATTGCTTAACAATAGTAGAAAAACCGTACGCATACTTTCGTTGTAATTTTCAGCGAAAGTAAAAAAGGAACGAATGTTTTATTATCATTAAAAAACTGTTTCTTTTAGGTTGTGGTTAAATTCAGCGTATTTAAAATGTCGAAGCGTAGATGGGTTATTTTACTCGTCACATTTTTTCTCTATGGGTTCGCTATTTGGTGGCTCAATATGTTCTCTAACATTCTTTACTTTTGGGATAAATTTTACACTGAAAACACTACCGCTGCTTTCTTTTGCGAGCGAGCAGAAATGCAGATGCTGATCCGCCAACCCATCAACACCTTTAGCAATATTGTTTATTGGTTAGTGGCGGTGGCGATTTTGCGCAGAGGGTGGAAAGACCAGAGTAAACAGAAAAAATACAACATTATTTCTGCCAATCCTTTTTACAGCATTACCTATGGCTTGATTATGCTCTACACATTTTTAGCAAGTACCTTTTTCCACAGCTCCCTGATTGAATTTGCCAGCCGATTAGATTACTCTGCCGTCTATTCCCTTTCGCTTTTCCCGTTGATGTATTTCTCGCACAGAGTTTGGCTGATTGAAATCGGAGTACCGAGCAATCAGAAGCATCCGCAAAGCACGCGTGTATTGATAGCCATTTTCACTACACTCTATGTTTTACTCACCTTCGTGTTGCCGGAAGGTTGGGGAAAATACACTGTGTTGGCCATCATCTTTTTCTTGATAGCATTTGCCATTTTCGTAGAGCGTAGAGACCCGGGGAAGACCAACAAAAACTATTTATGGGTTTGCTTCGCCAGCATTTTAATAGCCGTAATGTGGTATGCGTTTGACGTCTATAAAGTATTGTGCGACCCGAACAGCTTTATTCAGCCGCATAGTATGTGGCATCTGTTTGCGGGCATTTCTTCTTTCTACTTCTATATGTATATCCGCAGCGAGAAAAATAAACTCGACTAGTTTTTCACCAAACGGAATGTTTTCACCCCTCCTGTTTGCTCATCTTTTAACTGTATGAAGTATAAACCATTGGCCGCTTCGTTTAAATTGATGACACGCTCTTTGGTGGTCAATAACAAACTACCCGATGCATTGAACACGGATACGATTGCGTTCTTGTTGTCCAGCTCCACTGCAAACTGTTGCGTAAAGGGGTTGGGATAAATTTTCAAGATACCAAAAGCCGCTGTTTCTTCGATACCGCTCGGTGAGCTAATGGTAAAACTTTCAGTAGCGGTACAACCATTAGCGTCAGCAATAGTAACGGTGTAGGTATCAGCACCAACATTATTCAAGTCTTCAGTTTGCTCACCATTGCTCCAAGAATATGTATAAGTTGGTATACCTCCGGAAACGGTCAAGTTAATAGCGCCATCGGCAATGTCATCGGCTGTGGCATTGGTGATGCTTTCAGTAACTTGAATGGAGGTGGGCTGTGTGAGCGTAATATTACTCGTAGCTGTACATGCATTTACATCTGTAACTGTAATAGTATAAGTCCCAGCGCCTACATTCGCCAAGTTTTGTGTGGAAGTGTTGTTACTCCAAGCAAAGATGATGGTACCGCTTCCGCCAGTTACCACGCTATTTATACTACCATTTGCACTTCCAAAACATGTTGGATTGGTGGAGGTTAAATTTGCTTTCAATGTATCAGGC
>CANGXE010000189.1 GCA_947457525.1 Bacteroidota bacterium
AGAAATATGAAAAAATTGTAGTAGAAGGTCATCGCGAAGCGGCTGTTTATTACAATCTCGGCAATGCTTACTACAAAGAAAATCAATTGGGCAAAGCGATTTTGAACTACGAACGTGCCAAGCTTGTGGCTCCGCAAGATGAAGACGTGCAACACAACCTTCAGTTGGCGCAACAAAAGACTTTAGATAAGATTCAAGAAGTGCCGCAGCTGGCAGTCATCACTTATTGGCAAAATTTTTTACAACTATTTTCTTCTTCTAGTTGGGGCAATTTTGCGTTAGTATTTCTTTGGGTAGCTTTTGTCTTTGGTGCAATTTATTTGTTTGTCAATAAGATGAAATGGCTATCGGTTGTTACTGTTTTATTGACAGCAATATCATTAGGAATTTTAACCCTAGCCTACACCGAGTACAGCAAAGAAAATTGTTCTGAATTTGCTGTATTAATGAGCAAAAGTGTAGTGATAAAAAGTGCGCCAAACGAAAAAGGCGATGTGCTTTTTCAACTTCATGAGGGCACCAAAATAAGATTGGTGGATGAGGTGGGTGAATGGCGAAAAATCAAATTAGCCGATGGTAAAGTGGGTTGGGTGCAAGTCAATCACCTCCAACGGATATAAGACAAATCAGGCGAATTGCTTCTTCGAGTTTTTTTGTTAGAACAGATGTTTACTTTTATAGGTAAATATTTAATCATTTTAAAAATTAAGACTATGAGCGTTGTAAAAGAATTTAAAGAATTTGCCATGAAAGGCAATGTAGTTGACCTTGCTGTGGGTGTGGTCATCGGTGGAGCCTTTGGTGGCATCGTTGGTTCATTGGTAGGCGATATTATCATGCCGGTAATCGGGGTATTGACAGGAGGAGTTGATTTTTCGGGCCTAGCCGTTAAAGTAGGTGAAGCCAACATAGCTTATGGCAAGTTTATTCAGGCAGTTTTTTCATTCATAATTATCGCTTTTACTTTATTTATGATTATCAAAGCCATGAACTCCGCTAAAAAAGAAGAAGCGGCTGCTCCTGCGCCACCGGCTGAACCATCTGCACAAGAAAAACTATTGATGGAAATCAGAGATGCATTAAAGAAATAATCTATTTATATAGAAGTATAAAAGCCTGTTGCGATTCTCTGCGATGGGCTTTTTTTATTGTCTTTGCTTGTGCATGAAGGCTAGAAAGTCTAAGCAGTTAAAATTTTAGTAGTTTCTTAATCTCGAATTGTCATTTTTGCAGCTCATTTTTTCTACTTGAACAACTCTCCACACAATACCCAAAATTGGTTTTTACTTGTTTTGCTCACTCTAATCTGGGGCACGAGTTACATTTTGATTAAAAAAAGTTTGATTGCTTTTTCACCTATTGAAGTGGTGTTGCTCCGCATTACTGTTTCGTTTGTAGCGGCCATCCCTTTTTTGATTAAAGCGGTGCGCGTGGTGCCCCACGAGAAATATTTTACCATTCTGCAAATCGGTGTATTTGGCACCGCCATACCGGCTTTACTTTTTGCCATCGCCATGACCAAAACCGGCAGTGCCGTAAACGGTATATTAAATTCCCTTTCCCCGCTCTGGACTTTATTGATTGGCTATTTCTTATTCAACATGGTGATTACCACACGTAAAGTCAGTGGTGTATTGATTGGTTTTGGCGGTGCGCTACTATTGGTGGTGGGCAAAACGAGCAATCTAGCCGACACGGATTGGCTCTATGCATCTTTACCGCTCGCTGCCACTTTTTGCTATGGCCTGAGCAGCAATTTGACTAAACAAAAATTGCAAAATCAAAATCCGCTCTATACGACCAGCTTAGCAATGGCCATCATCGGCATTCCGGCTATTATTGGTTTACTATTTACCAATGCACCACAAATTGTGCTAAGTGGCACGGCTTGGATAAGTGTGGGCAGTATTGTTTTTTTAGCGGTGTTCGGCACATTCATCGCTTGGATGCTTTTCTACCGTTTGGTTCAGCGCACCGATGCTCTTTTTGCGGCTAGTGTTACCTATCTCATTCCTTTAGTAGCCATTCTTTGGGGTTTGCTGGATGGCGAACATTTGTCGCCCATTCAATTTGGCGGCATGATGTTAATTTTACTGGGTGTTTATTTCACCACCACACAAAAAAAGTAAGCCTTATCAACTTTTAGCACGGCTCGTTTGTTTCATCACTAAAACAAAACGATTATGAGCGAGCGTTTAAAAAATAAGATAGCTATCATTCGCAAAACTGCGGCTAATCTTGCTGCCAGTAGCGAGTATCAATGGGGACACATGGGCGCGTGCAACTGCGGACACCTCGCGCAGCAAATCACCTTCAAATCAAAAGCTGAAATACATAACCGAGCTATGACCGGCCTTGGCGATTGGAACGACCAGTTGAACGACTATTGTCCTGATAGTGGTTTGCCATTTGATCAAATTGTGGATGAGATGATGCAAGTGGGTTTCTCGAAGCGAGAGCTGATGTGCCTCGAATATTTGAATGACAAAACAATCACCTCCTTGCTCCCGAAAGGCGTTTATCTGGTGCGCAACCGTAAAGAAGATGTGTTGACTTACTTACAACTTTGGGCAGATATGCTTGAACAGCAACTACAGTCGAGAGTATCGGAAGTAGAGGCATAAAGGTTAAGGCCATTATGTCATGCTGCACTTACTAAATTTAGCTACATTAGCTAAATGATGAAAAACAAAACAGTAATCGTGACGGGCGGAAATGCCGGCATTGGCTACGAAACCGCTTTAGGCATTGCCAAATTGGGGGCAACTACTTATATAATTAGCCGCGATGAGACCAAAGCAAAAGCAGCAGTCGAGCAATTAAAGGCCGAAAGCCACAATTTAGCCATTGATTATTTTATCGCTGATTTTTCTAGTCAGAAATCAGTACGTCAGGTAGCTGAAAGAATCAAACAAAAACTAACAGTTATTGACGTGTTGGTGAACAATGCCGGTGGCGTTTATCCGAGCTTTGCGCTGAGCGAAGATGGCTTGGAAATGACCATTGCCACCAATCATTTTGGCCCATTCTTGTTGACCAATTTACTGTTGCCGCTTATCGAAAAGTCGAGTGAAGGGAGAATTGTGAATGTGTCTTCTCGTTCGCACTATCGCGGCAAAATAGATTTTGAAAGTTTTACGAAAGAGAAAGGTTACTTTGTGATGAAAGCTTACGAACAATCTAAGTTGGCAAACGTGCTGTTTACCTCTGTTTTGGCAGAAAGATTAAAATCCAAAAACATTACCGTGAACAGTTTACATCCGGGCGTGGTGAAAACCGACATCGGCAAAAAAGGAACGCCCGCTTACATCCGTTGGTTTTGGAGTATGTTCACTTTCCTTGGCGGCATTTCAGTAGAGGATGGGGCTAAAACATCTATCTATTTAGCTTCATCCAATGAAGTAAAAAATGTGACAGGCAAATACTTTGACCTTTGCAAAGTAAAAGAAGAATCTGCTTTGGCTAAAGATAAAAATTTGGCTAAACAGCTATGGGCAGAAACTGAACGGCTGATTCAGAGCAGTTAATCGTAAAAAAAAGGTTCGTCAAAAGGAATAAAAGTGATGTTGCCGGATATTCGGTCAAACCTCACCGCGTAATACAAATCCCGTTGCACGATGAATTTCTGCTGCTTGTAATAAGTATCATTAATGCGCACTTCAATGTGGTGCTTCCCGGTCAAACATTTCATGCGCAAAATACCATCGGGTAGACAAACACCCAATAAATCGTTTGTAGTAAAGAAACCATTCATCACCACTTCCCCATCCAAACTTACTTCGACTTTATCACCTATAAAACTATTCTGTAAATCAATACCTAAAGTGACTTCTTGCTTTTCTGTTTGGCAGGATGTAGCCAAGAGCGAAAATGCAATAAAGAATAAAATCAGCTTCTTCATTCGGTTAACTTAATCTCTCAATCGGTTTAAGCTTTTCAATAAATTCTCGTCTTTACGGATAGCAAAAATGGCTAGCAAAAGAAAGACCACTGCCACAATCGGTAACGCATTCCAAGCAGTGAACACCACATCGCCCAAAAAGATTTTAGTCTGAAACTTAAAGTAGGCAAAAGCCAAAGCCGATACCGCAGCGACAATCGAAAACCAACAGAATAATTGTTGCAAACCTCGCCATTTGAATAGGAAAATCGCAATCAAAGCAAAACCTGCCGCTTTGCCGGCAATGATGGCATTAAAGAAAAC
>CANGXE010000190.1 GCA_947457525.1 Bacteroidota bacterium
ATTAATTAACGAGCATGAAACCTTGGTAGGCGCATCATTGAAAATGATGAAAGTAAGCGATACCCTTTTCGCAGATTATTGGGGAAGTGTGAAATCGCTGGGTGCTTGGGGTGGTGATTTTGTGCTGCTGACTAATTCAAGAACCAAAGAAGAATTGATGGGTTATTTGAAAACAAAAAACATTAACACCGTATTTAACTGGGAAGAGTTAATTTTATAACCTTAGATAATGAAGATGAAAGAAATCAAAAAAGTAACCTGGCGAAGCCCTAGCAACATTGCTTTAGTAAAATATTGGGGAAAGAAAAGTGGTGTACAAATTCCATCTAACCCATCTATTAGCTTCACTTTAGAAAATTGCTACTCGGAAACGAGTGTTGCCTTGGTAGAAAAAGAAAGTAAGTCAAAAGCCATTGAGCTTCGCTTTTATTTTGACGGCAAAGCCAATCTTGCTTTTCAACTAAAAATCCTAAAATTCTTTGAAAGCATTCGCAAAGATTTCCCACTGTTGAATAACTATGGCTTATTGATTCACTCTACCAATTCATTTCCACATTCGTCCGGCATAGCTTCGTCTGCATCGGCTATGAGTGCATTGGCCATGGCGCTTTGCGACTTGCAAGAGCAGTTAAATAAAAAGAAACTTACGGCTGTAAAATTTCTGCAACGTGCTTCGCACTTTGCGCGTTTAGGTTCGGGCAGCGCGAGCCGTTCGGTATATCCAATATTGGCACAATGGGGCAAAACAAAAACCATAAAAGGCTCAGCTGATGAGTATGCCATACCCTACAGCGAAAAAGTCAACAAGATTTTTTACAGTTATCAAAATACTATTCTCATTGCCAGCAGTGCAGAAAAAAAAGTATCAAGCAGAGTTGGGCACTCGTTAATGAAAACCAACCCATTTGCCAAAGCTCGTTACACACAAGCAGAGAAAAATTTGAAAGAATTATTATCTGCGATGAAGACAGGCGACTTGGAAAAATTCGGCAACATCATTGAAGAAGAAGCATTGACCTTACATGGATTGATGATGAACTCGTCTCCTTCTTTTATTTTGATGTCACCGGCTACTTTAGCCATGATTGAAAAAATTAGAAAGTTTAGAGAAGACACCAAACTGCCGGTTTACTTCACACTTGATGCCGGCCCTAACATCCATTTGCTTTATCCAAAAAAGATTGCTGAAAAAGTGAAGAAGTTTATAGACACAGAGTTGGCCCAACACTGCGAGAACAAACGAATGATTTTTGACCAAGTGGGCAAAGGACCTAAACGAGTGAAGTAATTTATACCTGTGGCAAAAAAACTATCGCATAAAATTTTTAATGCAAAAATCTTATTGTTTGGCGAACACATTATCAATCGTGGTTCACGTGGCTTAGCTGTGCCCCTAGAAGCTTTTGGTGGAATGTTTGACTATGGACGACCAACAGACCGCCCAGTTTATCTCTCCAATAAGTCCATTGACGGGTTATGTAATTTTATTATCCATCATCCTGAGTTAGAAGACCAATATGACACCAACACTTTATTGGAAGATTTGGGTAAAGGATTGTTTTTCGACAGCAATATTCCTCAAGGATATGGCTTAGGCAGCTCAGGCGCTTTAGTGGCGGCAGTGTATAGTCAATACAACTTATACCACAACAAAAAAACTTCGATTGCGGACATTAAGAAAAACCTTGCCAAACTAGAAAACTATTATCATGGCAAAAGCTCAGGTTTAGATGCGCTAGTTTGCTACCTTAACCAAGGAGTAATCATTGATAAAGAGGAAGTAATTGAAGTATTTCCTTTTGAGACGAGCAGCAATCCTCAACTCAAAGTTTTTGTAATAGATACAATGCAAGCGCGCAAAACAGGGCCTTGGGTCAATACGTTTTTAGAACGGTGCAGAGATAAAAAATTTGCAGCGGTGATTGATAAAAGTTTAGTTCCCGCCAACAATGCAGCAATTGACAGTTTTCGAAAAAAGAACTACGAAGAGCTTTGGCAAGCCATGCAAATTATATCGCAAGTACAACACGATAACTTAATCGATTTTATTCCAAAATCTTACCAATCGGCTTGGCGCGATGGTTTGAAAAACAATCAGTATTTACTAAAAATCTGCGGAGCGGGTGGTGGAGGTTTTATCATCGGTATGACCAAAGCAGATGTAGATGTGTCTATGCTGCTCCGTGAGTATAAGACAACTGAGTTATTTACATTTTAATCCTCAATTTCAAATCCGGCTTGCGCCAAATCTTTCCAAAAATTAGGATAAGACTTCGAAACCACTTCAGGATTTTCAATGCTTAATTTATTGAGCAAAGCCAGTGGAGCAAAAGCCATAGCCATGCGGTGGTCATTGTAGGTTTTGATGGGCAAACTCGGGGATTGAAACTCGCCTTTCAATTGATAAAAATCATACATCATAGCGTAGTCAAACTGCACATTACATTTTGCCAACTCCAAATGCAATGCATTAATCCTATCCGTTTCTTTCACCTTCAAACTTTCGATGTTTGACATAGTCGTGTATATATTTTTAGCGCCAAACATGACGGCAAATGTCTGCACTAAATCCGGGTTCTCGGCAAAATTCAACTTCATCATTCTAGGGTAATCGGCTTCTACTTTTCTTAGAAAAATACCGTTGCTTTCAAAGCTAGTCAACACCCCAAATCTTTTCATCCAACCTGCTATCACCCGGTCGCCTTGTGTCCAGTCGTTGTGCATTCCTTCTAAAAAAAGTTCTGCTTCATCCGCCAAAAAAGCAAGAGAATACCAATAACTCGCACTAGTCCAATCTCCGCCCACAGAAAATGTTTTAGTCGAGATTTCGGTCACCGGCTCTACTACAATTCGCTGTCCTATTTGAACAGCTGAAACACCCACTTTAGTCAATATGGTCAATGTCATATCGATGTAGGCCTGCGAGGTAACATTTCCAAAAAGATTTATAGTTAGTCCTGATGGCAAAAACGGTGCAATCAACAGTAAGGCCGAAATAAATTGGCTACTTATTTTTGCTTCTACTTCCACTTCATTGTCGAGATGACTAAAGTTGCGAACCGGCATTATTTCTAAAGGTGGAAAGCCTTCCTTCTCTATAAAACGCACATCAAAACCAATTTCATTTAAGGCTTGCACTAATGGTGCAATGGGTCGCTCGTGCATTCGTGCAGAGCCGAAGATTGTTTTAGGTTTGTTCTGAAAAGCAGCATAAGCCGTATAAAATCGCATGGCTGTGCCGGCATCTTCTGCATTTACACTTTGATTATCAGCGGCCAACATAGCCGATAAAATTTGAGTATCATTAGCTGCCGATAAATTTTCAATTTCGAACACATTTTTCGCCAAAGCCTGCAAAATCAACACACGATTACTCTCGCTCTTTGAACCCGGCAAGCGAACGCTTGTCTTGAGTTTTCGTGTAGGATGAAACAGACTAATAGACTTCATACTATTTGTAAATTGAAATAATGCAAAGCTTCTTGCATTAAATATTCTTCAACGAAATGATTGACTGAATAGTTACCAATACCCTTCAACAAAGTAAAACGATTTTGCCCGGCACTATTTTTTTTGTCTTGCGCGACTAGAGAAATAATCGATTTGAAATCAGTTTCCGGCAAAGGTTGAAGCGGAAATAATTTTCGTAGGCAAGACGTGATTACACTTAACTCCTTCTCTGAAATCAAACCAAAATGATACGAAAGATAACTCTCTGCCACCATGCCAACGGCTATGGCTTCGCCATGCAAAAATCGGTTCAACTCATTATCTAAATAAAAACTTTCAATAGCATGGCCAAGCGTATGGCCAAAGTTTAAGGACTTGCGCGCATTTGTCTCGAGATAATCTTCCTCAACAATTTTTGATTTTATGGCTATACTCTTTTGCACGCTAGCCAACCAATTTACTTTTTTTAACTCAAAACTTGGTGTTGCTAATTCTAAAAAAGCCTTTTTATCTGCAATGAGATAATGTTTTACCACTTCAGCAAAACCGGAAAGTAATTCTCGTGGTGGTAATGTTCTTAAAAACGGCAGATGAACAAAAACATGGCTTGGTAAATTGAATAGTCCAATATGATTTTTAAATCCATTAAAATCGACACCCGTTTTACCGCCTACACTAGAGTCGACCATGGCTAAAAGCGAAGTAGGTAGTTGTATATAGCGAATGCCTCTTTTGTAGCAACCGGCA
>CANGXE010000191.1 GCA_947457525.1 Bacteroidota bacterium
TAACGTTTCATTAACTTTAGTTTTACATGAAAGTAACAAAAGGTTAACTAATGTCAAAAATGGGTGAAAATATTCTCAGCTAGCGATTATTTCGCTGAAGCAGGAGCTAGTCGAAGTTTGATTTCTTCGTATATACCAATGAAGCTACGATAGTTGAGCGGAAACTCCAGCAATACATGAAGCATGCTCAAAAAATATAAAGCTACCAAGCCCACATAATAATCATAAGCGTAAAGTGCTACGGAAGCCACCCAAAGCAACAGTACTGTAAGTAGTTGTTTGCGTGGGACTTGATGCCACTTGATGACTTCAGTTTTTGAAAACCAGTTGAGATAGTGATACGTGTAAGCGAAAGCAATAAACCGCATGATGCCCAATCCAATGCTTGAAGTAAAAACAGTTTCTCTCGTAAACTGTCCTAAGTTAAATAGTTCAATAATTGATTTGTTCAGTATAATGAATCCGCTATCCACCAATGCCTTCTCTGCATATTCGGTTACTTGGTAAAAATTGAATTGGGGTGAGAAAACAAAAAAACTAAGTGCACAAACGGCAAATACGACCACCGAAACCAATCCCGTTTTGCTTTTGCTTTTTAGAGCGCCAAAAAGCATAAACAAACCGGTAAAAAGAAAAACGTGAATTAGGGTGGGGAGAAAAACACCGATGAGATAAATGAAGGGCGGTGAATTTTTGAAAATTAATCCTACGAGAAAAGCCAAAGCTACAAAAGCCAATTTATACAGATATTCCTTAAACACTACGCAGCCCAACGCATAAAAAAATGCCACAAGTAGCAGCGGATTAATGAGAACATTATATTCTTTAAACAAGTAAGAGAACGCGAATAACAAAATGCCTATAACTATCAACAAGATGTAATCAAACTTGCCGGTGGCAAAATATTTTCGCTCGTGCAGCCAATTGATTTCGGTGAGATAGTGCAAAGGACCAAGTACCGCATAGGAAAACAAAAACAACTCAAACGGCAATACAAATGCCGCTATAGCCGAAATAAGCATAAGGGCAATATTGGCTATGTCTAATGTTTTTGTATTCATCATTTGAAATTTACATGCCGGGAGGCATCATACCTTGAGTAACGGCTAACATTTCTTTCTGCATCACCGCCTCCGATTTTTCGAGGGCTTCATTTATCGCTGCGGCCAATTTTCCTTCTAATGTTACTTTGTCATCCGACTTTAATATTTCAATGTCTTTAATCTTGCGATTGCCGGTAGCCACCACTTTTACCCAATCATTCTCGGTGGTGATTTCAATGGAATCTAACCGCTTTTTGGTTTCTTCCATTTTTTGCTTCACCTCCATCAACTGCTTCATATTGTCTAAAAATCCCATATTGAATTACTTGTTTTTTAGTTCTTAAAATTATCAAACTGCAAAGGAAAACCAAAGTCACCCACGCGCAGTGCTGCGATTACTGCTTGCAAATCATCTAGTTTTTTGCCACTCACGCGAATAATGTTATCCATTTTTTGTGGCTGCACTTTCGTGCTCGCCTCTTTGATGGCTTTGATTATTTTCTTAATGGTTTCATCGTCCAAACCGTTGCGCAACTTGATATCTTTTTTGACCATTGGCCCAGAGGCATAATGCTCTTTGCTCACATCATAACTTCTTGGGTCAATCCCCTGCTTCGAGCCGCGCGCAATGATGATATCAAGAATAGCATCTATCCGCATTTCGTTTTCGGTGGTTACCAAAATGGTTAATTCTTTTTTATTGAAATCAATCGTGGTGCTCGAGCCATGAAAATCGTAGCGATTCACAATTTCTTTGCGTGCCACGTTTATGGCATTTTCCACGGTTTGCGGATCTACCTTGCTGATAACATCAAAAGAAGCCATAACTTACTCGGTTTTTATCTGCGATTTAAAAAAACTATTCCCTTGATTATTGATGCGATGTACGTATTCTTTATTGTCTTTGTTAAACACGATATAGCCCGTGCTATCGCCCAAAAAATAATTGCCGGAAATAAACTCGCGACCGTTCATCAACCAAATAATCATTCCGGCTTGAGGTGCTGTTGTTTTATTGGCAGTAACCGGCTCAAAAAAAGTATTGAAAAGTTGCACGTTTTTTCCTTCAATAGACATGCTACCTCCTTTACCTTGCATCATGATAACATCCATAGAAGTAGTAGAATCGCGAAGCGCTTTGTATGTTTTGGCCGGCAAAACAGAAGGCTTCGCCAAAGCTGTTGTTTGAGCCATCGTTATTTGATGGAAGGATAATGTGATTAAAATGCAAAAGAGTAATGTTTTCATAGCTCAAGGTTATGATTTATTGATAAGGTCGTGAAATTGATTCACATATTTTTTGCGCAAAGCTTGAGAAGAATAATGTTGCTCAATTGTCATTCTACCGGCTTTGCCAAATTTCTCGCGTAACTCTTTCGATTCCACCAATTGACAAATCTTCTCGTACCATTCATCTTCTGTGGTGGCCAAGAAGCCATTTTCGCCTTCTTGAATAATGTCTTTATTTACACCAACAGCGGTCATTATGGTGGCTACTTCAAGCGCCATGTATTGTAAACCCTTCATACCACATTTTCCTTTGGTCCATTTATTATCCGGCAATGGCATGATACCAATATCAAACGAACCAATTTCACTCACTTCGTTTTGCGGTGTCCATTGTATGCCGGTGATACCAAGACTTTCATGCACATAATCCTGCACTCCAAATACTTTGAACGCCACTCGGTGACCATACTTCACTTTCACTTTTTCAAGCACAGGAATAATAACCTTAAAATGTTCTATAGTGGTCAAACTGCCACTCCAACCAATCACCACTTGATGAGTAAATTGTTTTGGAGCAATTCGGTAATAGTCAAGGTTGATGGTCGATGGAATAATCTCCACTCGTTTGTTGTACTGAGAGGCATAGTCTGCCAAATATTCATTACCCACAAAAACCAAATCAGCTAGAGCAGTAATCTCAGCCACCTTAGCCGGATTTTTTAACCATCCTAAAGCACGATTAGCGGCAGAAATGTCATGGTTCCAGATGGCATCATCAAAATCATAAATGATTTTAGCTCCACTTTGTTTCAGCATTTTTTCAAAAAAAATTGTTCCGGTCATAAACGCTTCGCGATAAACAAAAACAATGTCAAAATTCTTGGCTCTTCTCCAGTCTTTCCATCGCCTCCAAGCGCCTTTGAGGAATAAAGAAAACTTGGTTAAATAATTGCCCGGAGAGTAAAAATCCTTATCTTCTTGTGCATCCACTAAAATAGGAGAATACACACATTCAAAGCCCTCAGCCTCCAAGTAAGACATATATTGCTCAAAACGATATCGCTGACCGGGTGAGCGATCAAAACGATGTTGCACTACAAATAGAATTCGATGCTTAAAATCCGTCATTCGGGCGAAATATACAAAACTGTATTAATCCTTTTTCCGTCTCAGTGGTTTGTGGTTCCAATGATTGGCATCTTTACGAACTTCATACGCTCTGCCAAGCTTCTGCTTATCGGTTTTTTTCAAAATGTCCATATACCAAAATTCTGATTTGCATCGCTCGGGTGTGACTTCTAGCGTCACGTAGCCATGCTTGGAAAATTGACACCACACATGATGTGGATTTAAGTTCTTACTCATACTCTGCACTAAGGGCATAAAAGCTTTTGGCACACCCGATTCATCCATATTGCCGCGCGTGATGCTCGGACCCACGAGCTCCACTCCTACTGCTCCTTTGCCGGTTTTGCTTTGGTATATTTTTTTGTCTTTGGGGTTCTGTGCCAGGTCAGTGATGAAAGACATGTGCGCATCGCCCGTCAGCACCACGGTGTTGTTGATTTTATTACTGTCAAGAAAATGATAAAATCGAGCTCTATCGTCCGGATAGCCATCCCAACAACCCGGGTCAAAATATTTGCCATTGCCGGGCAGTTTCAAAAATTTAGGTGCGCCTTCGCTGAGCCAACTGCCCATCATTTCCTGATTGCCAATAATTTTCCAGATTGCTCTAGATGATTTCAATTGTTCTTTAATCCAAGCATCTTGCTCATTTCCCCAAACAGATTTTTTTTCAGCTTCATACTTTTCTTTCCCTCTAAACAGAAACATATCGGTCATCACCAAATCTGCTAAGTTGCCGAAACTAAACTTTCTATAAATATTTTGTGGCGCTTGTTCATTCGGCACTCGAATA
>CANGXE010000192.1 GCA_947457525.1 Bacteroidota bacterium
TTCAACTACACGACCTTTCGGCAATCCGCCAATTCCTAAAGCCACATCGAGGCCGATGGAACCGGTAGAAATAGCTTCTGCTTGCAACACCTTAGAGTCGCCCAACTTCATGATGGTGCCCTTACCGTAAGCTTTGTCGAGTTTCTCCAAAGTCAGCTGCAAGGCTTTCATTTTTTCTTTCTTCTCATCGCTCATTTTGTTCATTTTTTCGTTTTCTGGATTTTTTTTCATTTACAAACCTAAATTTTTTTGTTTAAAAAACTAAATATTATAGCAATAAATAATTTTTAGTCAAAAACAGCTACTACTACACCATCTGTTGCCGACTTCAAATTACGTACGTGCAATGTTCGGCCATTAAAACGCAATGGAATTGCGTAGGGGGTAGAAGTTTGAAAATAAACATCGCGAGCGGTCAAAAAACTGTTTAACACGCTAAACAAAAACGGTTTAGTCAAGTCGGTTTGCTGATTATTATTGTCGTCATATAAAAACATAGCGATTACCGTGGCACTAGCGGGTGTGATGGCTGTGGTAGAAAGCACTGTGTTGTCAACAATCAATGAGTCGCGACCGGCCACCACAGCTTGGTTGGCCGTGAAAACGGCCATTACGGTTTGATTATCATTTTTAGGTAAACCGGCAAGTAGTTGTCCGGCCAATGATGATGCCGGAGGTAAAGTGCGCAGATAAACCAAAGGATTATTGCTCACAAAACCTTCTCTATAATAATGCACCACTCGATCTCCGGCTGTGGTGCTAATCACTTCAAATTCATAATTGGTGCGTGATTTTATTGTAATCGGCCCCCAAAACCCTTTGTCATTGACGGTGATAGTAAACTTGGGTGTGCCACCAATTCTTTCTCCATTGTCTGAATTGAGTTCATATACTTTCACTGTAGCTCCGGCATTTGGTGTGTTTTCGCCAAGGGCTAAGGCTTTACCACAAACGATAACTTCTGCTGTTTGTGTGGCAAAAGTTGTAATGCTGGGTGTGGATCCGTTATTGAAAAATTTAAACATTTCAATAAATGCTTCAGCGCAGGTGGCTACTTCATAGTGATCTTTATTTTGAAGTTCAATGTTTGTGCCACCCGTGATGCTTGTTGCACCAGCCACGGCATCGCCTGCAGAAGAAATGTTGAGTGAAGGTACTTCATCGTTTACACCGGCCGGAGAGCTTTGCGAGCTGCTGCCGATGTGTACATAGTGCGCGACTTTTTTTGCGCGAGCAGTGTCGTTACAGAAATTATAGCCATAACCGCCACCTGCCGAGTGGCCAACGAGGTCTACTTGTGTGGCACCTGTTTTCGCTAAAACTGTATCAATAAAAGCATTCAATGCATTTACATCATTGCCGTTGCCGAGTGTGTTCCAATCATAAGCGTAAAGTTGCTTGTCGCAATAGCCATTGGCTGAAAAACGCATCACTTGGTTGGCCCAAGTGTCACCTGACGCTAGAAATCCGTGAAGAAAAATGACAGGACGATAATTCGTGCAGTCTTTTCCTGTGTTTTTGTCATCATCACAGTCTTTATCGCAAGAGAATACACTAAATAGAAACGTAAAAGCACTGAGTAGGATCAAAAACGAATAGCGAGTGAGTTTCATAACGGGTAGTTTTTGGGTTTATCAATCACTAAAAATAGTGAAAGGTCTCACTACGCCAAATTCATACAACATTATAATTGTAAGGTGAGGGAAAGCTATTTTGCAAAGATTGAAATCGGCTGAAAGTTAGGCGACTTCGAATTAAATCTCTTGCAGTTGCTCTGTTTTAAAGCTATGCTCCATTATAATTCGTACAGAAGTGGCGCTCGGGCTAAGCAATTTTTTGTTGAGTTGGCGTTTAGTGCGCACATAACTCATTAATTCTTCAGTAATGTCTGGATCGTTGGCGCTTAGCTGAGCAATCTCTTGTTTTTGAAGTTCGGTGGTTTCACCATAAGTGTGAAGGAGAAGAAGATTAGAAGTAGATGTTTTTATCATGAGTTTGGTTTTAATATTTGATACTTAAACGCCCATGTGTTGCTTTATTGTGTATGGGTTAAGTTTTTTTCACAAACAAAAAAATCCCCAACCAATAAGGTCGGGGATTTAAACAACTAGTACAACCAAAAAATCTTTATTGAATGGCAATCTTATGTTCTTCCATCAGCTTGCGGAGGTTGATGAGCGCGTAGCGCATACGACCTAAGCAAGTATTGAGTGGAGAATTGGTGTAATCAGATACTTCTTTAAAACTGAAGTTGAAGAAATGACGCAAAATAACCACCTCTTTTTGCTCTTCGGGTAGCATTTCTATCAGTTCTTTCAGCTTAGTTTCGAATCGCTCCACTTGTTGATGCTCTTCGTGAGCTGTTTCTTCAAAACGCATATATTTGAAAATGTCATCGCCATCGCTGGTCACAATACCCGGTGTGCGTTTCAACTTGCGAAAATGGTCAATACACAAGTTGTGAGCAATGCGCAGCACCCAAGGTGCAAATTTGCCTTCCTCGTTGTAGCGTCCGGTGCGCAACGTGTCTATTGCTTTGATAAATGTTTCTTGAAAAAGGTCTTCCGCCAAGTACGTATCTTTCACCAAGCAATAAATTGCTGTATACACTTTGTCTTTGTGGCGGTGAATTAGTCTTTCTAAGGCAATCTCGTTGCCTTTCAGGTAGCTGTCTATCAGTTCCTGGTCGCTAATGATGGTAGTACGCATAACCTTACGATTTAGGTGGTGAAAAAATATAAACGTAAAGTTTGGCCTATAGCGAATGGTTTAGTGATGAAAAATAAATAAAAATGAAATTGAAATCCTATTGCTTTGTTTATGCGTGAATGAACCTTTAAAAACTATTTTTGTCTGATAATAAATCTAAAAAAGTAAAGGCTCTCGCAATAGGCTGTTTTTATTTTGTATGACCGAATATAAAAAAAAGAATTTGAATATTCCAAATATTTCTGCTCAAAAAATTTTTATCAAAGGCGCTCGCGTTCACAATTTAAAGAATGTGGACGTAGAACTACCTAAAAATAAGTTCATCGTTTTCACTGGAGTTTCTGGTTCCGGCAAATCTTCAATAAGTATAGATACGCTTTATGCTGAAGGGCAAAGACGCTATGTAGAAAGTTTATCTTCCTACGCACGCCAATTCCTCAATCGCATGGATAAACCTGATGTGGACTACATCAAAGGTTTGTGTCCGGCCATTGCCATCGAACAAAAAGTATCTACAAGAACAACTCGCTCCACGGTAGGGTCGCTTACGGAGTTGTACGATTATCTTCGGCTTTTGTTCGCTCGCATCGGGAAAACGTATTCGCCCGTGAGCGGAGAGTTGGTGAGTAAACATGAAGTGAACGATGTGGTTGACTTCATATTCAAACTAAAAGCTGGTGAAAAAGTATTTATCTATTTCGAAAACAAAGTAGCGAAAACCTTTGCCGAAGAATTGAAATTATTGCTGCAAAAAGGCTTCACACGCATTGAGCATGATGGACAAACGACCAACATCGAATCGTTGCTCGAAGATAAAGATGCGGTTAAAATCAAAGCGAAAGTCATTCGTGTATTGGTAGATCGCTTGGTGGTAAACACAGAAGATGAAGACTTGCCTTCGCGCGTGGCCGATAGCGTGTTGACGGCTTTTAATGAAGGTCACCATGAGTGTGTGATTGTGTATGGCGATAAACAAGAGAAAATTTTCAATAACAAGTTTGAAGCCGATGGCATCAACTTTGAATTGCCTTCGCAAAATTTATTCAACTTCAACAATCCGTTTGGTGCTTGCAAAACTTGTGAAGGATTTGGCACCGTGATGGGCTTGGATGAAGACTTGATTTTTCCTGACAAAGAATTGTCAGTCTACGAAGGCGCCATCGCGCCTTGGAAAGGGGAGAAGATGAGCGAATGGGCAGAACCGTTAATCAAAAAAGGTATTCTTTTTGACTTCCCTATCCATCGCGCGTATCGCGATTTAAGTGATGCGGAAAAACAACTGCTTTGGACGGGTAATAAATATTTTGCTGGGCTAAATGAGTTTTTTAAGTTTCTGGAACAAAGCAGTTACAAGATACAATATCGAGTAATGCTGTCGCGCTTTCGTGGTAGAACTAATTGCCCCGACTGCAAAGGTTCGCGCATACGCAAAGACGCACAGTACGTAAAAATCAATGGTAAAAATATTGCCGAATTAT
>CANGXE010000193.1 GCA_947457525.1 Bacteroidota bacterium
AATACCAAAGAAAGGCTGTGCTCTTTTATCCCAAACCTGATACTTCAATTTTGGGTCGTCATAAACACCTAGGTTAAATTCCATTTCCGTTTTTGGATCAACGTCTGTTGGCCATTCGGTCACCACGTTTACCACCCCATTCAAAGCTGAAGAACCATACACCACAGATGATGCCCCTTTTATGACTTCTACTTGTTTTACGTTTTCGACCGAGGCCATCTTACTTTGCCCTTCGCCTAAGTCGGCACTAGCTAACGAAAGACCATCGCTCAGTATAGCTGTTCTCGAACCCACACCGTAAGAATAGCTACTACCACCGCGAATAGAAATTTGTCCGTCTTGCACTAATACACCCGGAGTTTTGTTTACTACTTCGCCCAAATCATTTGAGTTAGTATTCTTAATCTGGTTTTTACTGATTACCTCTGTGGTAACCGTTTCTTTTGCCGAGTTCTTCTTATACTGACTGGCGGCCACGATTTGATTGATTTGAATAGCAGTTGGCTTCATCAGGATAAGCATATCCTTCTTTTCTCCGGCAGCTAACGTCAAGTTTATTTTTTGGTTTTTATAGCCAATGTAAGTCACCGTAAACTCATATTCTCCGGCAGGCAAACTCACTTTAAATTTGCCGGAACCATCAGTGAGTATACCTCTGGTTTTATCATACTTGATTGTTGCGCCACTAAGCTGGTCTTTATTTTCTTCATCGCGTACGGTACCAGTAAATTCAGCATTTTGCGCTTGAACAAAACAAGAGAAAAATAAAGCTAAAACGAGTAAAATTTTCTTCATGCAGTCAGGGTTAATTAGTAAGTAGTTTTATTGGGCAATTAAAATAATATTTTGCAGATGTGCAACATTGTAAAGTTTGATTATTAATTAAAATTTAAGCTGGTTAAGATTTAACTCGTGGAAGATATGCGTAGTCCTTTTTTCATCTTTGATTTCAAACCGTAGTTTGGGCGAGGAGGTGGCATTCCAGTCAATGGAAATAACTCCATAGTTCGCTTCCATAAATGGTTTGCCAACGCGTAACTCATTGCCACCTTCACAACTATGACCATGTGTTAATCCGCTAGAAGTCAAATCGTAGATGGTATACATATTATCGCGTTTCAACCCTGAAAGTTCGGCATAATGTAAATCGCCACTAATGAAGTAAACTCCTTCTGCTTTTGTTTTTTCAATCAACTTTAAAAAACGTTCACGTTCATGCGGCATATTCACCCATGCTTCCCACCCATTGAAGTCAACTAAGAATTGTGTGCTAGTCGCTATGATACGTAAATCAGCAGGTTGCTTCAATTCATCTTCTAACCATTTCCATTGCTCTTCGCCCAAAAATGTTTTGTTTTTGTTCAATGCTTTTTTGAACGGCCCTTTGCAACTCAAATCGGCTCGAACGGCCACGAGCTTATCTCGAAACGTGCGACAATCCAACACAATGACTTGCAATTTTTTACCTTCTACACCATAGTAATATGAAGTATAAATTCCTTTGTGTTTCCAGCGCGAAGAAGTATCGGGTTCTTTGAAGAAATCAAGAAATATTTTCTTTGATTCTTCCTTTTTGGGATACTCTTTTCCTCCGTCATTTACCCCATAATCGTGGTCGTCCCATGTGGCAATAACTTCACAATTTTGTTGCAGTTTTTGATAACCTGCTTTCGATCCGAGCTTGTTATATTTTTCTTGTAACACCGTCATGTTTTTGGTATCGCCATAAATATTGTCACCTAAAAAAATAAACAACTCGGGTTTTTCTTGCAACACCGAATCCCAAATCAGCTGAGGGTTATCTTGATGATTGCAGGAACCAAAAGCAATTTTAGAAATTACTTTTGGTTGGTTGATTTGAGCGGAGGCGGAGTGGTAAATTACAAGAGTAAAAAACAGTAGAGTGGTGCAGAAATAGTTCATATAATGTTTATGATTAAGGTAAGTCGCTGAGTTCTACATTGAGCCAATTGTTAGGGAAAATCAAATCTTTATACCACACTAGTTTCCATTCGCCTTCATTATACTCCAACGAAGTCATATTCTCCACCCAATCACCACTGTTTAAGTATTGCACCGAACCTTTATCGGTTTCGATAGTTTTTATCTCAGGGATGTGAATGTGACCATTGATAACAAAATCGTAGCCATTATCTACGGCTATTTCTGCTGCTGTCAATTCATAATTACCTAATCGCTTAATTCCTCTTTTAGTTGCTACTTTTACGCGTTGTGAAAAATCTGTACGCTCTCGACCAAAAAATTCAAGAATTAAATTGGTGAGTTTGTTGATGAGAATTAGCAGTTCATAGCCAGTTGTGCCAAGCTTAGCTAACCAACGCGAACCACGCATACTTACATCAAAAATATCACCATGAAAAAACCAATGTTTTTTCCCGTCTAGGTCAAGCACGAGTTTGTCTTCGAGCTCCATGTTGCCTAAGTTTAAACCGGAATATTTGCGAAGCAGTTCATCATGATTGCCGGTGAGGTAATAAATTTTTACTCCATCACTCATCATTTTGAAAATGCGTTGAATAACTCTGGTGTGCGATTTTGGGAAGTAATACGATCTAAATTGCCAGATATCTATGAAGTCTCCATTGATTACTAAAATCTCGGGCTCAATACTTTTTAGGTAACGGTTCAGCTCTTTAGCTTTGCAACCTACGAAGCCAAGATGAACATCGCTAATCACGGCAACTTTCACTTTTCGCTTGGCTTCACTCATAACACAAAAGTGGTCTTTTGATTGTTAACTAAAGGTTATTCTTTAATAGTTCCCAAACTTTGTTGACCGGCAGCCGAGATAGGATTGATACGAGCTAATTCGCCATTTGGAAATTGAACTTGAAAATCTGTCCAGCCCGGAGTGCCGGCACGGCTGTCGGGTTTGTAGTAATCTGTAGAAATAATTTGGGCACCACTATTAAAAGCAGACTCTCTGTCAGTCACATCGCCACTGCGCGCCTCTTTTGTGCCTGCATCCGTGCGTGTGCGCACAATGAAACCTTGCGCCACTAATTGTTGAATATCCGTAAAACTACCGGTGGAGTTATTGCGAATAACAAAAGCTGCTTCATCACTTGTTGGATTAGCATAGACAAACATGGCACGGCCTTGCAACGAAGCGTGTCCTGCTTTATATAATGTTTCCGCTCCACCTTGCATAATGAAAATAATCTTCCCTCTCGCTTCTTTTAGCGTTGGCCAATTGCCGGCTAAAACTGCCTCACGTAAAGTACCATAAGTACCACGCACTTTGTCCGGAGTAATTACTTTTTGTAAGTCATTACCGAAAACAGATTTGATTTCCTCATCCATGTCATCACAAAGTTCAGCGGTGTATGGGATTGATTTGGTCAAATAGTTTATTTGCGGTAAAATATCGGAAGGCGCATCGCTTTTTGCTTCTACGTTGACAAACAACGGCAAATGATTAGGATGTTCATTGCTCCATTTGTAAAGATCATTAAGTGCCGACTTGAAAGTATAATTATTAGTATTGTAATCAAAGTCAATAATGTGAATGATTTTATAGCCCGGCTCGTTCAGTTCGGCTATGCCCGATTCGGTGGGCAACGCGGCAAAAGATAAACCTTGTCGTTTGTAATATTGACCACCCACAGGGTCGGGGTTAATATCAAATTCAAAACCGCGAACGTTGTAATCATTTAGTTGTTGTGCTAAAGGTAAGTGAGTATAGTCTAATTCAATAGGATCATATTCGGCCGGAAGAAGTCCTGTAGTAGACAGATTAGCAAGAAAAGCCACCACTACAGAGTCAGTAACTAAGTGATAACTATTGTGACTGGCTATAATTTGAATTTGATTAATCTTCAGACTATCCGTTGGACCATTGTCATAGACTTTTTCTTTATGGTTTTGTTCTTTATCGCATGCAGCAATAAGTATGAGCGAAGAGAAAATAGCAGCCACAAAAAGCTGGCGAGTAAAATCAGAATAACGTTTCATTAACCTTAGTTTTACATGAAAGTAACAAAAGGTTAACTAATGTCAAAAATGGGTGAAAATATTCTCAGCTAGCGATTATTTCGCTGAAGCAGGAGCTAGTCGAAATTTGATTTCTTCGTAAATGCCAATGAAGCTTCGATAGTTGAGCGGAAACTCCAGCAATACATGAAGCATGCTCAAAAAATATAAAGCTACCAAGCCCACAT
>CANGXE010000194.1 GCA_947457525.1 Bacteroidota bacterium
CCGCCTCGGCCATCTTGGCGCTCGAAGCATTCGAGGCGGCAGCCAACCCGGCCATGTTTCCAGAGCAGTTGAAGTATACACAAGTGTGGCAAGCGAAGCGTTTGTTTTGGAACACATTTAACTTCGGCACTACTAACACTACGGCCAACGACCAATTGAAAATAGACGTAGGTGGGTTTAACCCCTTGCTTGGCAAAAGCTATGGCGAGGTAGCGAGCGAAAGCCGCTCGATGCACAAGAGCCAAGGCTTTGGCACAGCTCGTCAGCGCGGAGAGATTACCGAATATTTCAAACAACTGAAAGGAGAGCCGGTGAGTAAAGATTTGTTTGAAGGCATTGACCAATCTTGGAAAAGAATGCCGCAGTCGGAAGCAGTGCAACAGACTTTGTCTAACTTATTGCAACAGTTTAGCGCAGCTCAACCTTCGGCCTCGGTGCAAGGTTTGGTGAGTTTATACATTCAAATCTCGGCATTACCGGAAACGACTCCCGAAGCAGCCTATTGGAAAAAGCAGAAGCGAAGTGAAACAGAGCGATTGATAGTGTCGGCTATGGGTTTGTGGGTTGAAGCTACAGTTTCGGACTACACAGCCGTGGCGGGCGACTCTATCCTGCTTAACGCGCAGGTGATTAATCGCTCCACCGAGCAGGTGAAGTTGGAGCGCATTACGTTTACGGCAACTAGCGATACCGCTCCGCTGTATTTATTGAAACCAAACGAGTTGTTCACCGCTAAGCGTACTCTGCAGTTGCCGCAATCAACTAGTACCACTAATCCTTATTGGCTGAATGAAAAGCATTCGCTTGGAAGATATGTTGTGCAGGATATGCAACAAGTAGGTGTGCCGATAAATTCACCTGCCTTAGAAGTGGTGTTTGAGTTGACAGTGCAAGGCACGAAGCTGCGGTTAACTCGAGGGGTGACTTACAAAGCTACAGACCCCGTGAAGGGAGAGGTGTATCGTCCGTTCGAGGTATTGCCTCCGGCCACAGTCAACCTATCTGAGAAAGTATATGTGTTTAATGGCACAAGCAGCAAAACGATACAATTGCGCATCAAAGCGCACACTAAAAACGTGAAAGGAAAGTTGATGCTCATAGCCGGAGAAGGCTGGACAGTGGCGGTCAATAATCCCGATTTTTCATTGAAAGAAAAAGGAGAAGAGCAAACCATCACGGCCACGCTTACGCCAACTGCCAAGGCAAAAGACGGTCGCCTGACGGCAGCTTTGAAAATAGGAGAGAATACCTTTACTAAAAGTTTGAAACGAATAGAGTACGACCACATTCCATATCAATTTCTATTAAGCGATGCGGAAGCGAATGTGATCAACATTGATCTCAAGAAAACCGGCACGCGCATAGGCTACATACCCGGAGCGGGCGATGAAGTGGCGGCTTGTCTAAAAGAAGTTGGCTATGAAGTCACAGAACTAACGGAAGACCTATTAGCTACCAGCGACCTGTCGGTCTACTCGGCTATCGTTTGCGGTATTCGGGCGTACAACACGAATGAAAAACTGCAAGTGCATTACCCCAAGTTGATGGACTATGTGAAAGGCGGGGGCAACCTAGTGGCGCAATACAACACGAATAATCGCATCGGACCAATGTTAGCGAAGTTGGGGCCTTATCCGTTCACGATTTCTCGAGATAGAGTGACTGATGAAACTGCACCTATCACGTTCGTGCGCCCGAAACACCCAGCGCTAAATTTACCCAATGTTATTTCGCCTAATGACTTTGAAGGTTGGGTACAAGAGCGCGGCATTTACTTTGCCACGGAAGTTGACTCGAACTATACGACTGTTCTTTTGCTCAACGACCCTAAAGAGAAACCTAGTGAAGGAAGTTTGATTGTTGCGCCTTATGGCAAAGGAAACTTTGTGTACACGGGCTTGGCGTTTTTTAGACAGTTGCCGGCCGGAGTGCCAGGGGCTTATCGCCTTTTTGTTAACTTACTAAGCCTACCAAAGAACAACTGATGCCCGACCAAAAGCCACCTATTTTAAACTCATGGTTTAATCTATATGCTCTCGTGATTGGGGTGTTGGTGGTAGTTATTATTTTGCTTTACGCGTTTACGAACTATTTCCAATGAGCAGCATAGACTGGTGGGTACTCAGTTTGACTTTAGCTGCTATTGTGATCTACGGCATGTGGAAGAGCCGTGGGGCAAAGAACATTGAAGGCTATCTGTTGGCGGACAAAGAGCTGCCGTGGTATCATGTGGGTTTGTCGGTAATGGCTACGCAAGCCAGCGCGATTACTTTCCTTTCAGCACCCGGTCAAGCCTACAGCGATGGGTTGCGGTTTATTCAGTTCTACTTCGGTTTGCCCTTGGCGATGGTGGTGCTGTGCATCACGTTTATTCCCATGTTTAAGCAACTGAATGTATACACTGCTTATGAATATTTAGAGAAACGATTTGACAGCAAAACTCGCACGCTCACTGCTTTTCTTTTTCTGCTTCAACGAGGATTATCTACGGGTATTACGATTTACGCGCCCGCCATTATTCTTTCCGTTATTTTACAAATAGACATTTCCTATACTATTGTTTTTATCGGGGCATTGGTGGTTATGTACACCGTGTATGGCGGCACCAAAGCTGTGTCATACACCCAGTTGTTTCAAATGGGTATTATCTTCTCCGGCTTGTTCATGGCCGCTTATATGGTGGTGCATCTTTTGCCCGAGAATGTCGGCTTTATTGATGCCTTACACATTGCAGGTAAGATGGAGCGCTTGAATGCTATTGACACCACTTTTGATTGGGACAATCGCTACAATATTTGGTCGGGTATCATTGGCGGCTTTTTTCTTCAACTGTCTTACTTTGGCACCGACCAATCGCAAGTGGGGCGTTATCTCACCGGCAGTTCGGTGGCGCAAAGCCGATTGGGTTTAATCATGAACGGATTGGTGAAAATACCTATGCAGTTTTTGATATTGTTGATTGGCACCTTGGTGTTTTCGTTCTATCAGTTTTACCAACCGCCTTTATTCTTTAACCAAGCGGAAGTGGTGAAGATGGAAAACAGCACATTCAAAGAAGACTATCAACAACTCGAAACGAAACATACCATAGCACATACCGAAAAACGAAAGGAAGTAGAGGCGATGATTGTTGCGCTCCATACAGACGATGAAACGGCTGTGCGCAAAGCACAACAAAAACTGCAAGTTGCAAGTGCCAAAACCGAGGCCATCCGCCAAGAAGTCGCTTCGTTAATGACAAAGAACAACCCCCGAGCCGACACGAACGATAGTAACTATGTTTTTCTCAGTTTCGTTACCCAACAGTTGCCTAGAGGTATAGTAGGTTTGTTGGTGGCTATCATTTTTTTGGCGGCTATGGGTTCTTCGGCTAGTGGTTTAAACTCTTTGGCATCTACGACTGTAGTAGATTTCTACCAACGCATGAACAGCAGCAAAAACGAACACGAAAGCAAGACCTTGGCGGTGTCGAGGTGGTCAACGGTGGCTTGGGGTGTGTTTTGCATTGTAGTAGCGCTATATGCCAGTCGCTTAGGCAACTTGATTGAGGCAGTAAATATTATGGGGTCACTATTCTACGGCACCATCTTGGGAGTGTTCTTAGTGGCTTTTTACATAAAAAAAGTAAATGGCACAAATGTGTTTATTGCAGCTTTGCTGGCCGAAACTTTTGTGGTGTATTGTTGGGTGATTGACCTTACGGCTTTCCTTTGGCTGAACGTGAGCGGTTGCCTGATGGTGATGCTCATAGCTTGGTTGCTGCAAACCTTCCGACCGTCAACTGTGGCGAAATAAAAAAACGCCCCTGCACAGGCAGAGGCGTTTAGTATTCGTTGGATTAATTACTTCGCTTCGCTTAATAGTTTTTCTCCCATTTTAACGTAGTCATCATTTTGATCAGCTTTCGCCAATTCTACCACTTTAGTCGCTGATTCCGTAGCGCCTTTTTTATCGTTTAGTTTCAATTGGATTTTTGCTTTCAATAACCACATCCAATACGCTTTCGGGCTGTTCTCTACTGCTTTTGTGCTCCACCCCAAAGCCTTGTTCAAGTCTTTGTTATTGTCGAAGTAGTAGCTCGCTGCTTGGTGATAAGGACGCGCATCTTTCGCCATAGTGGTTTCGATGTTTTTCATAATCTTAGCATCAATGTCAGCCTCTACGGAGAAAGATAC
>CANGXE010000195.1 GCA_947457525.1 Bacteroidota bacterium
GGATTTGCAACGGATGAAAATGGAAATGGCGTAGATATTTACACTTGCGAAGGTTGGAACTATCCAAAGCTAGTGGATACTTACAAGAGAGGTATTGCACTCATGCGCAAAACGCATCGTCCGGCTTTGTTCCATATCACTGAGGTGACACAGCCGCAAGGTCATTCCACTTCCGGTTCGCACGAACGCTACAAGTCAGCAGAGCGTTTGCAATGGGAAAAAGATTTTGATGGACTGAAAAAAATGCGTGAATGGATAGAGCAAATGGGTTTGGCTACGAGCGAAGAATGTGAAGCAATTCAACAAGGAGTGAAAGCGCACGTACTGAAAAGCAAAAACGATGCTTGGCAAAAATATGCAGATCCGATCAAAGCGGAGTTGAGCGAATTAATAGAACTTATTCAACAAGTGGCTACAGAAACAGAGGACGAAAGTCTTGTTACCGTGACCAACGAACTAGCCCGAACCATTGACCCGGTGCGGAGAGATTTGTTGAAAGCGGCTAAGAAAGTGTTGCGTACGTGTCGCGGTAATTATGCTCCCGCTTTGAATGAATTGAAAGCATGGGCAACAGATTTTCAATCCAAATATCAACAGATTTATAGTTCTCACTTACACAGCGAATCAGCACAAAATGCATTGCGTGTGCCGGAGGTGAAAGCAGAATTTTCAGAGACTTCGCCCGTGCTCAATGGCTTTGAAATCATGAACCACGCTTTTGAACATATCTTTTCTACTTACAGCAATGTTGTAGCGTTTGGAGAAGATGTGGGTAAGATTGGCGATGTGAACCAAGGCTTCAACGGCATTCAAGATAAGTTTGGGGAGTTACGCATTTTTGACACTGGCATTCGTGAAGCCACTATTATGGGGCAAGGCATGGGTTTAGCGCTTCGTGGTTTCCGCCCGATTGCTGAGATACAATACTTAGATTATTTACTTTATGGTTTGCAACCTTTGAGTGATGATTTGGCGAGCTTACAATACCGCACCAAAGGCATTCAAAAAGCTCCGTTGATTGTGCGTACGCGCGGCCATCGCTTAGAAGGGATATGGCACACGGGCTCACCAATGGGCATGATCATCAATGCGCTCCGCGGAATGTACGTTTGCGTGCCGCGGAACATGGTGCAGGCAGCAGGAATGTACAACACTTTATTGCAAAGTGACGAACCGGCTTTGGTCATTGAGTGCTTAAACGGCTATCGGTTGAAAGAACGTTTGCCGGATAATTTGGCTTCATTCACTGTGCCGCTGGGTATTCCTGAAGTGTTGAAAGCAGGAGAGGACATTACCTTAGTGACATACGGCAGTTGTGTGCGTATTGCTGAAGAAGCCATCGCGCTGTTGGAAGAAACCGGCATCTTTGTCGAGTTGATTGATGTGCAGACACTCTTGCCTTTCGATATTCATCATTCGATTATCGAGTCTATCAAAAAGACTAACCGCATAGTTTTCTTAGATGAAGATGTGCCGGGTGGTGCTTCGGCTTATATGTTTCAGCAAGTGTTCGAAAACCAATCGGCTTTCCGTTGGTTAGACAGCGAACCGCGTACCATTACTGCTCAACCGCACCGCGTGCCTTATGGCTCAGATGGAGACTATTTCAGCAAACCCAATGCCGAGCAAGTGTTTGAAGTAATCTATGGCATCATGAGCGAAGTTGACCCGGATACGTTTCCTGAGTTGTAAATTACTGTTTAGTAAAAATCAAGTAATCTGAGGGGCTTGGTGTCAATTTAAATTGATTAGCATTCAGCCAAACATAAGTCCCACTCTCCATAGACTGGTTTTGGCTAGAATAAATCCTAAAATGCAATTGTGTAACATTTGATGTAAATCTAGCATTACTATGATTTATGTTGATGTTTTTAGGTGGCAGTTGAATAGGATCACAAGGTTTCCATTGGCCATTTACGTCAGTTGTGCATTCCACATCAGTCTCCGAAAAATTATAGGTGGCTTGATAAGAGCCGGAAACAGAAGCAGGAATGGCGGAGAAGGATATGGAATAATTATTTATAGTATAGGTAGAAACACAAATTTTTTCGGGATAAATCGCAGTATTTTGGCACACAACTTCATCTTGAGCAGTGTTATAAGTAGTTGTCCTTGAAAGATAATTTTGATATATGCCCAAGTAATCTTTTCTCTGCCAATCGGTGCAAATCCAATTGCCTATGAGATTGCTATCGAGTAGACTCACGCTTGCTCCTGCACTCACCTCGGCCTCTACATAAGTAGTTTGACTGCCGAACCGACTGTTCGTATAATTTAGATTAAAGTTAAACGCCTGCGCACTGCTAGTGCTGTTGCTAAATGTAACTCCTAAGTAACCATCAGTTTTGTCTATGTTGGTGAGTTGAACGTTGCTGTTGGATAGGGCATCTAAAGTTAAATATTTACTGTTTACATACTTTGTCGTTGTATTAAAACTAGCTATGTCATCAACTGTTTTTGAATTAAAAGTAAATGTGAATGGTATGTATTGTTTAACTTCGTTCCAAAGGGCCAATACTAAATCGCAGTCTGTAACAAATGTGTTGATAGCAGGCACACTAGATGTTTTATCCGCATTGTAAAGACTTCTGTATTTCATTTTTACTTCTAAGATGCGTTTTTGATCTTTGGTAAATTGAGTAACGGTAGCTGTCTTTTCCGGTAGTAGCTCTTGATATGGTGCAAGAGAGGTATTGAGTAGGTCATCTTGTGCAAGCAAAGTAGCCTTCAGGTCTAGTAGTAAAAAACCGACACCAATTGCAGCACCAACCTTTAAGCCTACTATATTTCCAATGATAGGCACTGCGGAGCCAATCGCAAAACCGGCTGCAGAAAGGAAAATGATCTTTTTTACATGCAAGCCTAGTTTAATACGCGCGGCAGTATAATTTACAATAGCTGCATCAACCCGTGTTTCATAATCTTCAACGGCATCGTTGTTTTTAAAAGTGCTGTTAGCGACTATCAAGTTGTTCACGGCATCGTGCACCTCTAGCATCCAACCTTTGTTAGCAGAAAGAAACTGCGCACATGCCATTTTATCAGATGCGGATAGTGATAGATAGTTGTTCTGTACACTGTCAAGGAATGCTTGTAATAACAATAAATCTGTCTTAAATGCTGTTTTATTGTTGGGTTCTAGGCTATCGGCTAAAGAAAAAAGTTTGTTCGTAAACAATAGGTTTTCATCTATTGCAGTTTGAATTACGGCATCTGCATCTGCAATAGGGCTCAAGGCGATTATGCTGCACGAAGTGATGTACTCCTTGTCGCCAACCAGAAGGGTGAAGGTGTAATTACCTGCTGGCAATTCAGGCATTGGAAACACTAAGCTGCCATTTATGTTTGTGATAGAAAAAGCTGTGCCATTCAAATTAGCCGTATACTCTTGTTTAGTCAAAGCTAAATCATTGGTGTTTAAACTAGCTAACTCGTTCGGGTGGTAACTAGTTTTGTCTAAGCTGACGGTCAAATTATTATCAGGGTCGTCCTTTTTACAGCCGATGGTACCAATCAAGGATATGAATAATGCTAAATAGAGGAAGGAGAATATGGTTTTCATCATCAATGTATTTAAGTCAATTGTTGCGCTCAATTATAAGTATTCTATTTTGTATATATCGTTTGTGGCTAGTCTTATTTCTTTAAATCAATTTGAAAGACAAATCTTTGATATTAATGCTCAACCAAAACATGGTTTAATTATTTAAATAATTGATGTGTATGTTTATGGAAATATTTCCGCAAAGCATCATTACTTCAAATCCTATCCTATGAGATACATCCTTCCTGCTCTTGCACTATTCGTTTTCGTGGCCTGTGGCAACAAAGATTTTAAAGCTGAAGAAGTAGCTACACTCGAAGCACCTGTTTACTCCAAAACATCCGGTGCCGCCTATGATGAAGCCACTGCCTCCAAAGTGATGGACGAAAGCAGTCGCGCAGATGCAACTATCGCCATAAAAGTGCCCACACACATCATCAAGACCGCTAGCGTTCAGTTTCAAGTTAAGAATCTAGACGAAAGTCATCAACGCATTAAAGCCTTGGTCGCTAAACACCAAGCCTATTTCGGTGCCGACAACAAATCTACCAGCACCTACCAAGTGGACAAC
>CANGXE010000196.1 GCA_947457525.1 Bacteroidota bacterium
GGCATTGATGTGTTCATCTTCGATATTCAGGATGTGGGCGTGCGGTACTACACGTTTATTTCATCCCTTCATTACTTAATGGAAGCTTGCGCGGAGAACAACATTCCTTTAATCATCCTCGACCGACCGAACCCGAACGGGATGTATGTGGACGGGCCTGTGCTGAAAAAAGAGTTTCAGTCTTTCGTGGGCGTAGATGCCATTCCGGTGGTGCATGGATTGACGGTGGCGGAATATGCCTACATGGTTAATGACGAACATTGGTTGAGAGACAGTTTGCAATGCGACTTTCAAGTGGTGCCTTGCACGAACTATGACCACTCGCGCACTTACGAATTGCCCATCAAGCCATCGCCCAACTTGCCAAACAGTTTGGCAATTGCGCTGTATCCTTCGCTCGGATTTTTTGAAGGCGCTAACGTGAGCGTGGGGCGCGGCACCGACTATCCGTTTCAAATCATCGGCTCACCGAACACTAAGTTTGCAGGAGCGTACACCTTCACCCCACAACCGAAACCCGGAGCAAAAACTCCGCCTTTCCTGAATAAGGAATGTTATGGGTATAACCTCAAACTAGCCGACAACCAGTTTAACCGCCCCGAGGGCTGTGAGTTTGGACGCTTCACGTTTGAATATGTTATCACGATGTATAACCACTACACCGACAAAGCTGATTTCTTTTTGAAGAACAACTTCTTTGACAAACTTTGCGGCACGGATGCTATCCGCAAGATGATTATAGCCGGAAAAACGGAGGCCGAAATACGCGCGAGCTATCAAGCGGAGTTGGCGGCCTACAAAGCCATGCGGAAGAAACATTTGATATATAAAGATTTTGAATAGATGCGAAAGTTGAGAATAGTGTTTATGGGCACGCCCGAGTTTGCCGTGCCGATGTTGGATGTCATCGCTGAGTCTGCTCACGAACTTGTGGGCGTCATCACTGCACCCGACAAGCCGGCCGGCAGAGGCATGCAGTTGTCGCAAAGCGAAGTGAAGAAAGCTGCCCTCGCCTTAAATGTGCCTATCCTTCAACCGGAGAAATTGAAGAACGAAGAGTTTCTCTCTGCCCTTCGGGCGTTGAATGCCGATTTGTTTGTGGTGGTGGCGTTTAGAATGTTGCCCGAGGTGGTGTGGAACATGCCTCCGCTCGGCACGATTAATCTTCATGCTTCTCTCCTGCCTCAATATCGTGGCGCTGCGCCTATCAACTGGGCGATTATCCATGGAGAAAAAGAAACCGGAGTGACTACGTTTTTCTTACAACATGAAATAGATACGGGCAAAATAATCTTTCAAGAAAGTCTGCCGATTGGCGAAAATGAAACGGTTGGCGAACTCTATCATCGCTTGATGCAGCTAGGCAGCCAAGTGATGCGCAAAACCATTGATGCGATTGCGGAAGGGAACTATCCGCAAACCCCGCAAGACCACATCACGGACATCAAACACGCCCCTAAAATCTTTAAAGAAACGTGTAAGATAAACTGGCAGCAAACTTCTGCGCAGGTGCACAATTTCATCCGAGGGCTTTCGCCCTATCCCGCAGCCTTTACCGAAGTGGGCGGCAAGGTGTTTAAGATTTTTAAAGCCAAACCGATTGTAGGAAACATCAACACGCCCGGCAAAATCACCACTGACGAAAAAACTTACTTCCACATTCACACCACGGATGGCGTGATAGACGTATTGGAATGTCAACTCGAAGGGAAAAAGAGATTAGGGGTAGAAGAATTTCTCCGCGGTTTTAATGTTGCCTCAATTCAATGAGATAGCCGGAACGAAAACCGTAGAAGAATCGTGAAAGGCTAACTCATGCACCATATAATCTACATAGGCATTCACCGGAAACTTCAACAAGATGGCATCTACTTGCATTTTGTCTTTCGCCATAAAGGTCACCCACAACTTACTGCGATCCATCGCCAGAGAATAGCCCGTGATGGTGCCTTCTTGAAAATGCTTGTTGATGAATGCGCGTTGCTTCGGAATTAAATCAATAAACTCTTGACTGAAATATGTAGGCAATATCACCTCTACCATAAACTGTTGCATAGTTGCTCGCTTTATGACATGAAATTAAATAAAACCAAGAAATTAAAACCACTTTTTACGCACAAAAAAGAACGTAAATCCGGCTGCGATGGCTATAGAAAGCGTAAAGACAATGACAAATGAATAGGCATGATGAGCAAAAGGCAGATGGTCTACGTTCATGCCATAAAAACTCGCAATCAAAGTCGGTATCATCAGTACGATAGTCACTGAAGTCAAGCGTTTCATCACTCCGTTCAAGTTGTTAGAAATGATAGAAGCAAAAGTATCCATCGTGCCGTTGAGGATGTTCGAATACATCTCGCTCATCTCTAGTGCTTGTTGGTTATCAATCACAATGTCGCCTAAGTAATCTAAACGTTCTTCGTCTTTTATCTTTAAAAAATTGCTGCGTTGAATTTTCATCAACAGCAAGTCATTAGAGCGAAGGTTAGTGACGAAATAAATCAAACTCTTTTGGATGTTGAGCAAGCTCGTCAAGTCTTCGTTGCGCGAAGAGTTGTACAATGCTTTTTCGAACGAATAGCGCTTGTTGTTCAAGTAGCGCAGGTACTCGGAGAACACCGTCACATTTCGCTCAAACAAGCTTAAGATAAACATCTCTTGATCTTCAGGGTTGAAGTTCTTGGGTGGTGTATTGATAAAAAATTCAATAACATCATTTGGGTGTGGACTAACTGTGATAATATAATCTACGGAACGGATAATACCAATCGGCACAGTAATCACCAAGGCCTCTGAGTCAGAAATTCCTTTGTTCTTTACCGGAGTTTTCATCACAATGAGGTCTTTGCCTTCATCACTCTCATAGCGCGAGCGCTCGTCAATGTCGAGTGAGTCGGTAATGAAATCTATGTCAATCGAAAGTTGTTCGCTGAGTTTTTGCGTTTGTTCGTTAGCAAACGGACCATAAACATGTATCCAACACCCTCTTTCCGGTGCAGTCAATTTCGTGAGCCCGCCATTTTCTCTTTTGAGATATACTATCATGGTCCATACTTGAGGGTTTCGTGAAAAATTGCGCCCGAATATAACACCCTAATCCTAAAGCAAAAACCAATTGAGAATTTAATGGAAAAATAACACGGTTGTCAGTTGTCGGTTGTTGAGCGTAGCGAAATCCCGCCTTTCAAGCGGGGCCAGTTGTCAGCTGACCAAAACAGGCATTAACATAAATACATAGTCATGATGGGTGTATTGCTCGGCTTCTTTTTCGAAGGTAGCTTGACTGGCCAGGTTGTGTAGTCGAGCAGAACCGGTGATGTATCTAGCTCCGGCTTGCTGTATTTCAACTTGCATTCGGTTGATGACATGACGATAGAGGCTCATCTTTCTAAACTCCGGCAACAAGCCGATGTAAGTGGTATAGGCTTCTTCGCCCTTAAAATCTGTTGAACAGCAACCGATGGTTTTACCCTCCGCCTCTATTCGCCACGCTTTTTTGTTGGCGTTTGTCGCATCGTAAACGGTATTCATGTAGGTCGCAAAATTGTGCAACTGTTCATCGAGCGGGAAAAACTGTTCCATCACAGGATGAGCGAAATAACCCAGCGGTGCATCGGTAAACGTATTGATGACCAAATCATACAAAATAGATTTGTCGGCCGCAGTACACAGCTTTAACTCAATTTGATTATTGGCATGCAAGGCCACCGGATGCTGTTGGGTATCTAATGAATAATGACGATGAATGTCGAGCAAGTGGTATGGTCTGTTTAACTTGGTCAACTGCGCAAACAAATCATGATTCGGCTGCAATAGTTTTGCGCGGATGAAATCAAATTGATCCGATTGAATAATCGCTGCTTGTGCCAGGAGTTCTTCCACTTTTCCCTCAAAGCGGCCAAACTTTACGCCAAACAATTCACTTTCGATTTTGGAATACTCTACCGTCATCTACAGCTCAATTTCTCCTTTAAACACCAACTTTGCCGGTCCAACTAAGAACACTTCTTTAAATCCATTGTCTTGTCTTTCGAACTGTATGGCTAATCGCCCTCCTTTGGTTTGCATAGCAATTTCCGAAGCCTCAAAATTTGATTTGGTGATA
>CANGXE010000197.1 GCA_947457525.1 Bacteroidota bacterium
CAACAATTGGATAATAATATTCAAGCTTCGGGTACTTTGTTAGCTTCTGAGGAAATTAATGTACAATCCGAAATCTCCGGCAAAATTGTGATGCTCAATCTTCAAGAAGGAAGCATGGTAAGCAAAGGAACCATGTTGGCTAAACTCTATGATGCAGATTTACAAGCACAACTTAAGAAACTCATCTTACAACGCGAAACAGCGCAGAAAACAGAAAAGCGTTTAGCACAATTGTTAACCATCAACGGTGTTGGACAACAAGAGTATGACAACGCGCTCACTCAACTCAACAACATTATTGCCGATATCGAAATCTTGCAAGCACAAATATCCAAGACAGAAATTCGTGCTCCGTTTAATGGTGTAGTAGGTTTGCGTAGTGTGAGCAATGGCGCATATATTACACCTGCCACGGTGATGGCTTCTTTGCAACAGATTGATCCATTAAAAATTGATTTTACAATCCCTGAAAAGTATAGTGCCTCGGTAAAAAAAGGAGACGCCATCCAATTTGAAGCCGATGGATATAACCAAAAATTTACCGGTAGAGTTTATGCTATTGAACCAAAGATTGACGAAGCCACTCGCACTATTCGCCTTCGTGCGCAAATCCAAAATTCAAGTGCCAAGTTAACACCCGGCACATTTGTAAAAGTAGATTTAGGATTAAAGAAAATGGATAATGCTTTGCTTATTCCTACGCAATGCATCATCCCCGAAGCGCGAAATAAAAAAGTGATTGTGGTAAAAAATGGAGTAGCTGAATTCAAGAAAGTAGAAACCGGCACTCGAACCGAGAATTATGTTCAAATCACCGATGGTTTAGAAATTGGTGACACGGTGGTGACCACAGCCTTGATGTATATCAAACCTGAAATGCCGCTCAAAGTCACCAAGTTAATGCCTTGAATTTCATAGTTAAGTTTTTTAATATATATAATGAGTTTACCTTCTTTAAGTTTAAAACGCCCGGTGCTGGCCATAGTGATGAATGTCATCATTGTGCTTTTTGGCGCTATCGGCTTTAAATATCTTGGTGTACGAGAGTATCCTTCCATAGACCCACCGGTGATTACCGTGCGTACTAACTATACCGGAGCTAATTCTGATGTTATTGAATCACAAGTCACCGAGCCGCTCGAAAAGGCCATCAACGGAGTGGAAGGTATTCGCTCTATATCTTCTTCAAGCAATCAAGGTTCGAGCATTATCACCGTTGAGTTCAACATTGGTTCTAATCTCGAAGCTGCTGCGAACGATGTGCGCGACAAAGTATCACAAACGGTTCGTCAGTTGCCACAAGACATTGATGCTCCACCGGTGGTTACCAAAGCAGACGCTAACTCTGATGCGATTATCTCCATGACGGTTCAAAGCAACACGCGCAATCAACTTCAAGTGAGTGATTATGCTTCGAATGTTTTGTTAGAAAAATTGCAAACCATTCCCGGGGTGAGCACCGTTCAGATTTGGGGCGAGAAAAAATACGCTATGCGTTTGTGGGTAGACCCCATGAAACTAGCGGCCTATAATTTAACCTTTACCGATATTCAAAACGCGCTGAATAGAGAGAATGTTGAATTACCTGCCGGAAAAGTTTATGGCAACAACACTGAGTTAACCGTTAAAACTTTTGGTCGCTTAACCACAGAAGATGATTTTCAAGATTTGATTATCAAGTCAGGCAATAATCAAGAAGTGCGTTTGCGCGATGTGGCTTCAGCAGTGCTTGGGCCGGAGAACGAAGAAACTATTTTAAAGGAATCGGGTGTGCCAATGGTGGCGCTGGCCATCACTCCTCAACCGGGGTCCAACTATGTTGAAATAGCTGATGAGTTTTATAAACGTTATGAACAAATTAAGAAAGAGGTACCCGAAGACATTAAGCTCGACATTGCGCTCGATCAAACTATTTTTATCAAGCGTTCAATACTCGAAGTAGGCGAAACATTAGCCATTGCTTTCGCATTGGTGGTGCTTATTATCTTTTTGTTTTTCCGCGATTGGTTGATTGCCGTTCGCCCGTTGATTGACATTCCGGTATCGCTGATGGGAGCGTTTTTCATCATGTATATTTCCGGGTTCACCATTAATGTGCTTACCCTTTTGGCTATTGTGTTAGCCACAGGTTTGGTGGTAGATGATGGAATTGTGGTCACCGAAAATATTTTCAAAAAGCTTGAAGCCGGCTTAGATAAACATCGCGCAGCTCGCGAGGGCAGTGAAGAAATTTTCTTTGCAGTAATTGCTACTTCCATCACATTGGCGGTTGTGTTTTTACCGATTATCTTTTTGCAAGGTTTTGTTGGCAGTTTATTTAGAGAGTTTGGTGTGGTAGTAGCGGGAGCGGTGTTGATTTCCGCATTTGTATCCTTGACTTTAACTCCGGTGCTCAATGTGTTGCTAACTAAAAAAGAAAACAAGCGCACTAAATTCTATGAGTGGAGTGAACCGTTTTACAAAAGTTTAGATGAAGGCTACAGACAATCGCTTGAAACCTTTATGCGCAGGCGTTGGTTAGCGTTTCCGATTTTAGCCTTGTGTGTTGTATTCATCGTTTGGATTGGCGGTAGTTTACAATCAGAGTTAGCGCCTATGGAAGATCGTGGCGCATTTCGATTGAGCGTGAGTACGCCCGAAGGCACTTCGTTTGATTATATGGATAAATACATGAACAAGCTTGTAGCGTTTATGATGGACTCCGTGCCGGAAGGAGAGATTGTGTTAAGCGTAACCGCTCCGGGTTTTGCGGGTAGTGGCTCTGTCAACTCAGGCTTTGTGCGTCTGCGTTTATCTGACCCAGACCAACGCGAACGCTCGCAACAGGAAGTGGTGAGCTATGTGTCACAAAAAATGAGCAAGTTTAATGAAGGCAAAGCTTTTGCTATTCAAGATCAAACTATCTCTACGGGCGGTGGTGCGCGTTTTGGTTTGCCGGTACAATTCGTTATTCAAAATTTAGATTTCAATAAGATAAAAGAAAAGCTGCCGTTGTTCTTAGAAGAAGCATCAAAAGACCCTACGTTTATGGGTACAGATGTAAATTTGAAATTCAACAAACCCGAATTAGAAGTCATCATCAATCGATTAAAAGCCAACGAACTTGGTGTAAGCGTTTTAGATATTTCACAAACCTTGCAATTGGCATTAAGTGGAAGGCGCTTAGGTTATTTTATCATGAACGGCAAGCAGTATCAAGTCATCGGGCAAGTGGACAGAGATAACCGTGATGAACCGCTTGATTTAAAATCATTTTTTGTGCGCAACAACAAAGGGCAACTCATCCAACTCGACAACCTAGTAACGATTAATGAACAGAGTAATCCTCCACAGCTTTATCACTACAATCGTTACAAATCCGCAACAGTTTCTGCCAGCTTAGCGCCCGGCAAAACAATTGGCGATGGAGTAGCCGCCATGCAAGCCATTGCTGACAAGGTTTTAGATGAGTCATTCAACACTGACTTGACTGGCGCCTCTCGCGATTTTGCCGAAAGCTCATCTAACACCATGTTTGCTTTTGTGTTAGCACTCGTACTCATCTTCTTGATTTTAGCGGCACAGTTCGAAAGTTTTGTCGATCCGTTGATTATCATGTTTACGGTGCCTTTGGCCATTGCCGGTGCGGTGCTCAGTCTTTGGATGTTCAATCAAACGCTCAATATTTTCTCGCAAATCGGAATCATTATGCTCATTGGCTTGGTAACCAAAAACGGTATCTTGATTGTAGAGTTTGCTAACCATAAACAGCAAGAAGGCGAAGACAAACTTTCTGCTGTGGTGGATGCTGCGGCTTTGCGCTTGAGACCCATTTTGATGACGAGTTTGGCAACAGCTCTTGGTGCATTACCAATCGCCTTAGCGCTGGGCGCAGGAGCACAAAGCAGAATTCCTTTGGGCATTGTGATTATTGGTGGCATTATGTTCTCCTTGTTGCTCACGCTTTATGTCATACCGGCTATGTATTCTTACATGTCTAGAACCCCAAAAACCAATGAAGATTAAATATTACTTTTTCTCTATATGCTTAATCAGTGTGTTTAGTCATGTGGCAGCACAGGACTTATTAACCGCACAACAGGCGGTTGAGTTAGTGTTG
>CANGXE010000198.1 GCA_947457525.1 Bacteroidota bacterium
ACACATTGCTTTTGAAACGGACAATCTTCGCACTTGGGCGCACGGGGCGTGCAAACTACTGCGCCAAAATCCATAATGGATTGATTATAAGCCGCTATGTTTTTAGAATCGGTGAGCGACTGTGCTAATTGAGCAAACTCCTTTTTCCCGGCTGTAGTATCAAATGGGGTGGCTACACCAAAAACTCTGCCCAGCACTCGGATGACATTACCATCCACCACCGCCACATTTTCACCAAAAGCAAATGAAGCAATGGCAGCTGCGGTGTAATCGCCCACTCCTTTTAGCTGGCGCAACTCTGCAAAAGTTTTGGGGAATTTTCCTTTATAATTTTCGGTTATGTACTTAGCGGTGAAATGCAAATTTCTTGCTCTTGAATAATAACCCAAGCCTTGCCAAAGTTTCATCACTTCGTCTTCGGGTGCATGGGCTAGATTTTCTACTTTTGGATATTGCTTAATGAACCGCTCAAAATAGGGCAAGCCTTGCTCCACTCGGGTTTGTTGCAAAATAATTTCGCTCAACCATATCAAATACGGGTCTTTCTTGCCTTTCCAGGGCATTTCCCTAGTATTTTCTAATTCATTCCAGCGCAAAAGCTGTTGTGTAAATTTTTTGCTCACCGCCCAAATTTATTCGTTCCTCCTTACTTTTTTGAGTTTGTTTAATCTTTGCCCCGTACAACCCCACAACTATTCAACAATTACTATTTTTTTTGTTTTTTATTGTAAAATATATTCATATTTATAAAACAAAAGGTTAGTTCTTAGTGTCTTATTTATTTATTGTCTAAACTATTTTGATATGAGAAAAGCGGATATAGTAACGAGGGTTTCCGACCTCACGGGAGTGGCCAAAGTTGATGTTTTGGTAGCTTTGGAAGCATTTTTCAAAGAGGTTAAAAACTCATTAAAAGAGGGAGAAAACGTTTACGTGCGAGGCTTCGGTAGCTTTGTGACCAAAAAGCGTGCTCAAAAAATCGGGAGAATTATCAAGCGTAACGAATCGATTGTTATCCCCGAGCACTATATACCGGCTTTCAAACCGGCCAAAACTTTTGTTGATGCAGTGAAAAAAGGCAACAAAGACAAAAAAGATTAATTGTTATCTATCTAAAATAGAACAAAGGTTTGTCGGTATTAGCCGTCAAACCTTTTTTATTTGCATCCCTATTAAAAATTGATCATGACCCGAAATCAAATCATTGCCGTTTCTTTTTGTGCCGTGCTTAGCATTGGCCTATATGTTTTCACCGACCACCAAAAGCCTTCCGCTCACGATCATGAGCATGACCACGACCACACTACAGAAAACGGACAAAAACTGCCACCGGCTGTGCCTCAAGAAATTTTAGATATAACAGCCTATCTATCAGAGGTTGATGCAAAAATAACCGACCCTAAAGTGGTCGAAAAAATTGCTCAACTCAAGAAAGCCAATGATTTTAAAGGTCTTGTAGATGAATATGTAAAGCTAGACAAACCATTGGCCGTAGCACATTATTCCCTCCAACTAGCTGAGCAAAAGAACACAGCAGAAGATTTTGTGAAGTCGGGCGACTATCATTCATTGCTGCTACAAACGGCTCCTGATGCCAAAGCTCAAAACTTTTTGAACCAAAATCGAGTACTCGCTTACGAAAAAGCCGTTGCGCTGGACTCTGCGAACACTGATTATCGCATCCGCTATGCCGGAGCATTGATGGAAAGCGGAGGACCGCCTATGCAAGGCGTAGCCATTCTCTTAGACATTGTGCGCCAGGATTCTACCAATATAGATGCGCAGCTCATGTTGGCTAATTTTGGAATAGTTTCAGGACAATTTGATAAAGCCATTGCTCGTTTCCAAAAAATTCTATATTTGCAACCCCAAAACGAGGAAGCACTACTCGGAATGGCCCAAGCTCATGAGAGCTCAGGCAACCGACAAGAAGCCATCACCGCATTAGAAAAGTATGCGCAAGTGGCTAAAAGTGCAGAAACAAAAAAACGGGTGAAGGAGTATATCCTTCAATTAAAAGAGAAGAAATAATTTTTTTAAACTCATAAAAATAAGCAACCATGCCTTGCGGAAAAAAAAGAAAGCGTCATAAAATCGCTACCCACAAACGTAAAAAAAGACTAAGAAAAAACCGTCACAAGAAGAAGTAAACTACTTCTCTTTGCATGGCAATAGCACGTGACCATCATGGCATGTGCTATTGTCGTGTACGGAACTTTCCCTCCTTCCTTTCCTCTACTTCGGTTTCCTTACTGAACTATTCACTCATTAGAAGCTACTTTGGTGGCTTTAAAATTATTTATTGTGGTTAAAGATTTAATCATTCACGCTAAAGACAATGGTGTAGACATTGCACTTTTAGAGGACAAACAGCTCGTAGAGCTGCACCAAGAACGAAACACCAACCAATTTATAGTTGGCGATGTTTTCTTGGGTAGAGTAAAAAAAATAATGCCCGGTTTAAATGCCGCATTCATTGACGTAGGTCACGAAAAAGATGCCTTTTTGCACTATACGGACCTCAGCCCCGAAATTCGCTCAGTGCTCAAATTTACCGGTCAAGCCATTGCAGGAAATCTACCGCCCGACCAACTACTCAACAATTTTCCTATACAACCTTTAATCGAAAAAACCGGCAATGTAAAAGATGTGCTACAAAGCAAAAACAACATCTTGGTGCAGGTGCTCAAAGAACCAATTTCAACCAAAGGTCCGCGATTGACTTGCGAAATTTCTTTGGCCGGTCGCTTTTTGGTACTCACTCCTTTTAATGAAACCGTTGGTGTTTCTAAAAAAATTGATTCGGCAGATGAGCGCAAACGCTTAAAACAATTAATTGAAGGATTAAAACCAAAAAACTTTGGCGTAATCGTGCGCACAGTGGCAGCCGGCAAAGGCACAGCAGAACTACATGCCGACTTGCTCATGTTGCAAGAAAAATGGCAGCAGATTATGAAAAACCTTCGCCACGCCAACCCGGTTACAAAGGTGCTGAGCGAAATGGACAAAACGCAAAGTATTTTGCGCGATTTGCTTTCGCCTGAATTCAACAAAATTGTGACAGACGATTTAACTATCGCACAAGAAATTGAAAGCTACATTGGCCGCATGGCGCCCGATAGAAAAGAAATGGTGGTGCGCTACAACGGCAAAACTCCCATCTTCGATCACTATGGAATCACTCGTCAAGTGAAAGCTTCTTTTGGCAAAACAGTGACGATGCCTAATGGCAGTTACTTGATTTTGGAAAAAACAGAAGCGCTTCATGTGGTGGATGTGAACAGCGGCCATCGCTCGAGCATGGAAGGCACACAAGAAGAAAATGCACTGAAGGTAAACCTAGAAGCAGCAGAAGAACTTGGTCGCCAGTTGCGTCTGCGCGACCTCGGAGGCATCATTGTGGTAGATTTCATTGACATGAAAAACCCCGACAACAAAAAACTGCTGCAAAAAAAGATGATGGATGTGATGCAAAATGATCGGGCTACACACACGATTTTACCCTTATCGAAGTTTAATTTAATGCAGATTACTCGCGAGCGCGTGCGCCCCGAAATCAATATCGCTACTACCGAATCATGTCCAACTTGCAGCGGCTCCGGTCAAATCAACGCCTCACTTTTGCTCATTGACGAAATGGAAGAAGAATTGAAACACTTGCTCACCATTCACCGCAAGTTGAAGTTATATTGCCATCCTATTTTTGCCGCCTATTTGCGCAAAGGTTTCCCGTCACTTCGAATGAAGTGGTTTTTTGAATACAAGAAGTGGGTGTCTATCTATCCAAACGAAGACTTTGCCCTTACTGACTATGCTTTCTTCGATGAAAATGATGAAGAAATAAAATTGGATTAAAAATCTTTCACACCACCAAAAAAAAGACCTCGCCCAAATCGGACGAGGTCTTTTAGTATCAGTGAAAAGCTGTGATTACTTACCGGCTCTTTTTCTGTCGTTCTCGTTGAGCAATACTTTGCGCAAACGAATTGATTTTGGTGTTACCTCTACAAACTCGTCTTCTTGAATATACTCCATGCTTTCTTCTAAGCTCATGCGGATTGGTGGAGGCAAAGTTGATTTATCATCGCTACC
>CANGXE010000199.1 GCA_947457525.1 Bacteroidota bacterium
AGTTGAATGCTATTCTCATGATGGATACATAACTCACCTCCATTATCTTGTTGCCAATCTTTATTTAAATATAAAATCAATGAATATTTACGTTTATCGCTATTTCTGAACTGATCAAAATGTTTTTTATAGAATGTTCCTTCCCTATACACTGCATAGTGAAACTCATAACCCGTTATACCGGTGTAGCAAGTAGCATTTAAATGTTTAATAAAACTATCTATAGCATCCAAAAACAAATTTTCAATGATATCACTATGCGCTCGATCGAGCCAATAAATACTATCTCCGCGTACTAATCCATTTACATTATCCGTTTGCTTATTTCCAGTGCTTGCATAATGTAGTTGATTACTGAGCTGCAACTTGGCAATAGTTAAGCGAATAGATGCTGCGAGATTATCAGTGATGAAAGCATCAGCAACACCTACTTTATTTTCAATAAAACTTTCGATGAGTGTGTTATATGGCTTTTGCAAAGTAGCTATTAAGTCATTAGCAATGATTTTGCTAATATTCCTCGGAAGCTACACTTATTTATGCGGCATCAACTTATTTCTTTTTCAGCACAATATATCTGCAAGGCAGACCGATTCCTGCGTTAAGCGTAATCACTTTAATGTTGAGTGGCGAGTTGTCTTGTATGTTCAACATAGACTCGGCTATTGTATTTCCTAGCGCGTCTTTGACGCCCGCAGCATACACTTCTGCGCCTATACCTCCATCTTCTACCTGAAGAGTTGCATTTACTTCGCCCGATAGCACTACACCCAATTTATAATCAACCGATTTTGTAAAATCAAAAATCACTTCTGCCGACTCCGTACTGTCTAAAGTTATAACTGTATCTTTATAAACTGTAAACTGAGTGGCATACTTATTAATCCAAGCATCTGCGCTAGCCTTAATCTTTGAGGAGGCTTCTGATTGCGCGTTGACATTAAAAAGACTAAGAAATAAAAGAAAAATAGGAAGTAGCAGTTTCATCATAAATTAAAAATAATCATTTTTTAATCTTAGAACCACCTTACATATAGTTATAGTTATTTAAGTGTAGGAAGGCGATTGTCTTTGAAAATTGGTATACTTTAAAGGTAATTTTATTAATTATGTGTAACTGTACATTTATCTCCCAATTGTAAACTTTCAGTAAAATATGCCACACCAAAAACTATTCACCAGTTTCACTTTTCATCGCTCGCAAAAACAAATGCATAATCGTATTGCGCTCGCACCAATGACCAACATGCAAAGCCATGATGATGGCACACTTAGCGAGGCTGAATATGAATGGTTAATTCGTAGAGCGAAAGAAGGCTTTGGTATGATTATTACTTGTGCTGCAAACGTGTCAAAAGATGGGCAAGGTTGGCCGGGTGAGTTAGGAATTTATGAAGACAAACACATTGAAGGATTAACCCATTTGGCAAATGGCATTCATGCTAATGGTAGTTTAGGTGTCGTTCAAATTTTTCATGGTGGAGCACGAAGTCCGCAAGAATTGATTGGCGTACAACCTTGGAGCGCCAGCGCCCACGAGATGCCACACGCTAAAGTGCCAGTGCAAGTTCGTGCAGCAACTATTGAAGATATCCATAGAGTGATTGAAGATTTTGTGGCTGCTGCTGTTCGTGCCGAAAAGGCCGGATTTGATGGCATAGAATTACATGGCGCACACGGCTATTTGTTACACCAATTTTTAAGTACAACCACCAACCAACGGACAGACGAATGGGGTGGTAGCAATGAAAACCGCAGTCGATTAATCCGCACCATTGTTCAAAAAACTAAAGCAGCAGTAAGTCAACATTTTATGATAGGCATACGACTTTCGCCTGAGGACAAATACACCTTTCAAGGCATTGACTTTGACGAAAGCTTACAATTAGCAAAATGGTTGGAGGAGGATGATATAGATTTTATTCATGTTTCCCCTTGGGAAGCATTGAAAAAGCCGGAGAAATATCTTGATTGTGAAAAATTCTTACTCGAATATTTTAGAGAAGCTATACCCAACACACCGATAATTGTGGCTGGAAATATTTGGAGCGGAGCAGATGCAGAAAAAGCACTAGAACTTGGCGCAGACATTGTTGCTTTAGGCAAGGTGGCCATAGGACATGCAAATTGGCCGACTTTAGCCAAAGATTTAAACTTTCAACCAACTCAACCACCCTACTCGGTTTCTCATTTAGAGAAACAAAGTCTCGGGCCTGCATTTATTGCTTACATGAAGCGTTGGAAAGGATTTGTTGAAGAATAATATATAGGTAATTTATTATGCGAAAACTCATTTACTTTTCACTTATCAGTATTTCACTTTGCAGCTGTAAAGCGTTCAAACCATCGGCTAATCTTAGTGACTTTGAAAGCTATTTTGCAGAAGAGAAACTGGATTCGATACAAAAAAATGCTATCAAAGTCACTTTCTTTGGCACATCTACGCTCCTATTTGATGATGGCGAAAATCAAATCATCATTGATGGTTTTTTTAGCCGCCCACCTGTTGGCAAGGTAGCTTTTGGAAAAGTAAAAAGTGATGAGTCTCTCATTCGACAAATTATAGAGAAACATAGCATCAAAACCTTAAAAGGAATTTTTGTTTGCCACTCACACTATGATCATGCTATGGATGCTCCACTGTTAAGCCAACTAACCGGAGCAAAGATATATGGTTCATCATCCACGCTCAACTTGGGCAAAGGAGAAAAGGTAAGCGAAACCAACATGGAATTATTTGAGCCCGGAAAAAGAATAAACATTGGTGACTTTCAGATTACAGTCATAAATTCAAAACACACTCCGCCCTTCAAGCTACTTGGCAAAAGTAACGCCACGGCCCCCAATCACCCCAACATAGACGAACCACTTCAACAACCTGCTAAAGTTGACCATTATATAGAGGGAGGAACGTATGACATTTATATCGAATGTAATGGAAAGCGATTTTTGGTAAAAGCCAGCACTAATTACATAGAGGGAGCATTAAAAAATTATCCCTGTGATGTATTCTTCTTAGGCACAGCCATGTTAGGCATTCAGCATAATGAATTTCAAGAGAATTATTACAATGAAACCATAAGTGCCACAAGAGCAAAAACTGTAATCCCGATTCATTGGGATAATTTTATGCACCCAATATCTAAGCCGCTTATTGCTTTGCCCAACATTAGCGATAATGTGACAGCAGGTTTTAATTTTTTATTGAATAAAACCAAAGCAGATAACATCAAACTACAACTCTTGCAGGGAGAAACGAGTGTAGTGCTCTAGTTACTTTACTTTTATAAAACGACCTATGTTGCTGACCTCCGGAGTAAATATATTTACAATATACATGCCCTCAGACCAATCGTTAGTATTAATCACTTTATTTAAACCTGGGTTAGTTATCTTTTCATTAAAAATAGTTTGTCCCACCGTGTTGTTGACCTGAATGGTTACTTGTTGATTTTGGTACGCTGACAAATCGATGTTTACTACATCGGTGGATGGATTGGGATAAAGCTTTAGGTTGTCACTCCGTTTCACTTTGTCAAATCCAGATGCATCAATACTATCTACACCCCAAGCGTATTCCACACTCAATGTATCTACCGTGATTTTTGCATAATAAACCCACTGGTTAGGCTCCACCGTTTCATCCAAATACCATTGCTCTGTAAACTGTGATTGTTGAACTAATGATTGAAAATTATTAAAACTATTATACATCATCGAATCGCCTACCATGATTACCCATGCTTGACCTTGGTTCATATAGCAAGCAGGCACGGTGTTAATGCTATCTAAGCAATGTCTGCGCACCGCCACATATCTATCTGCTTGTCTTCCCAACAGCCACAAACTATCCGAGCGCACTTCATCAAAATCGGCTACATTGAAATACAAACCTACTTCAGGGTCACTACTTGGTAGTAGTGGTAATTTAAACTCCGGGCGATACATCAGTAATGCCAAGTTTCTGTTTTGTCCTACATAGGGCAAATTATCATTTGCATTATCAGAATTGCGGTCTTCCCAGTCGGGATATGTTTTACCTGAACCGGTGTAAACTGCAGTTGTACCA
>CANGXE010000200.1 GCA_947457525.1 Bacteroidota bacterium
GGTGGCAACTCTGTGATAGGAACGCGAGCAAAAAGAAACAGAGCAGTAAGCATCAAGGCTACCACCAAAACAAAAGAAACTTCTAGGTTGGTAAATCCATAAACAATTCCACCGATAGCCGGACCGGCCACTGCCGCTGTTTGCCAGGTGTTACTGCTCCAAGTTGCCCCATTCGCATAAAGTTCTTTAGGTAAAAGCTGAGGCATTATGCTTTGAAAAGCCGGAGCCAAAAAACCGCGCACCAATCCGGTAAAACCAATTAAAAGATAAATTGGGTTTGCGCCATACTTTTGCAAAAGCACAGCATCGCCACTCATCACCAAACCTATAGCTGTAAATGATAAAGCGATTAGTGCCAAAGTCCACCGAACAATTTTGTAACGGTTAAACATATCAGCTGCGTAGCCGCCATAAAGTGAAGTGAGAATAAAAGGCAACGCCTCGCTCAAACCAATCAGACCAAGCGCAAGTTTATTGTGTGTAAACTCATACACTTTCCAAGCGATGATAGTTTCGGCAAACTGAATAGCGAAGGTTAAAAAGAAGCGAGAAAAAAGAAAGTGGCGAAAGGCCGGAATGCGCAAAGCTGCGTAAGCATCAACTTTTGAAGTTTTCATTTATTGGTTTCTCTTCTTTGACGCACAGCTTCGTAGAGCAACAAAGCAGCACTTACGCTTACATTTAATGAATCAATTTGACCAAGCATTGGAATACATACATTTTCGGTGGCGGCATTTTTCCACGTGGAACTCAAGCCTTCTGCCTCTGCACCAACGACAATAGCAACAGCAGCTGTCATATTTTGTTTTGTATAACCGATTTCAGCTTCGGGTGTGGCTGCGAGAATGGCAACATTATTTATCTTCAAAAAAGAAATTGTTTCTTCTGAGGAGGAAACTGCAATAGTATTTGTAAACACGGTGCCTACACTCGAGCGAATAACATTGGCGTTGTACAAATCTGTTTTGTTATCGCAAATAATCACAGCATCCACACCGGCTGCATCTGCTGTACGCAACATAGCTCCTAGGTTACCGGGTTTCTCCACAGCTTCTATGACGAGTATTAACGAATTGGGTTGAAGTGTTAAATCAGCAAGTGTGTGTGATTTTAATTTTACAGTAGCCAAAATTCCTTCTGTGGATTCGCGGTAAGCTACGGAGCGATATACACTTTCGGTGACTTCAATTTTTTCAATGCCATTCAATTCTTGTAATGAATATTCGAGCTGCGGTTTCAATAACTCAGAGCAAACAAATAACTGCCCAATTTGATAACCCCCTCTTTTGGCCAACACCACTTCCCGCAAACCTTCCACCAAAAACAAACCTTGCTCTTTTCGTTCAGCCGGTTTGTCCAACTTTTTTAGCGCTTTGATTTTCGCATTTTGTAAGCTCGTAATTTGTTCCATTAAAAGACGCTAATTATTCGGTGCGCAAATCTATGTTAAATTTGTGGCAATAAACCATAAGTGAAAAACACAGTACTTCCTCAAATAAACAAATACAGTTACAACCATCAAGATTTATTCATTGATGAGAATGTCAGTTTATCTACTTGTGTTTCTTTAGACAACAAAACGCATGTCAACTGGATTGATATTATCACTAATGGACATAAAGAAATAGTACACGAGGCCGGTCAATTATTTTCTATTGATCCGTTGATCATTGAAGATATCATCAACACCAATCAGCGCGCCAAGTTGGAAGAGTATGAAACCATGCACTACATCGTGTTGAAGATGTTTTCGATTAAAGAGAAAAAAATTGTACGCCAACAAGTCAGTTTTATTCTACACAATAATTTTATCCTTTCTTTTCGTGAGTCAAGTTTTGGGGTGTTTGAAAATGTAGTAAGCTTTTTAAAAAAAGACAACAATAAGATTAGACAAAAGGGCGAAGACTTTTTACTATACACATTACTTGATGTTATTATTGATGAATATTATGTAGTGTTGGAAGACATCAACGACCAAGTAGATTATTGGGATGAAGAGATATTTAAAAACCCAAGCGATAATCATATTTATGAATTGCAGAAATTAAAAAAATCTGTGCTTGAAGCGCGAAAGTATATGTTGCCGGTACGAGAGCTGATTAACTCTTTAACTAAAAATGAAATCGCTTATTTCGACATAAAGAACAAAAAATACATTCGTGATTTAAACGACCACATGATTAGAAACGTGGAACAATTAGATTTTGACCGCGATCAAATCAACTCTTTGATTGATGCATTTTATTCTTTGCAGAGTTACAAAATGAACCGAGTGATGAAAGCACTCACCGGAGTTTCTTTTGTGTTGCTTCCTATCACATTCATCACTTCCCTTTTTGGAATGAATTATGAAATTATTCCTTTCACCAAACGACCAAATGGTTTTTTAGAAATGGTAGCTTTCTTGGGGCTTGTCACAATATTATTAGTAGCCATTGCTTTGCGCAGAAAATGGTTGTCAGGTAGTGATTTTACAAAAAGACTAAAATGAAAATCGGATTATTCTTCGGTTCTTTCAATCCGGTGCACAATGGGCACTTAATGTTGGCTAATTATATGGTGCAAACCACTGACCTCAACAAAGTGTGGTTTGTGGTGTCGCCACACAATCCGCTGAAAGACAAGAAAACTTTATTGGGAGAATATGATCGCCTTAACCTAATCAACTTGGCGATTGAAAACAATCCAAAATTAAAAGCCAGTGATATTGAATTTAAATTGCCGCAACCTTCTTACACGATTGATACCCTCAGCTATTTAAAAGATAAATTTCCGAAACATGAGTTTACGCTCATAATGGGTAGTGATAATTTAACCACATTACACAAATGGAAAAACTATCAGCAACTCATCGAGCAATATCCCATCATTGTGTATCAACGCAGAGGGTTTACTAAAAATCCTTTTCCGGAAGTTAAAACGATTCAACATATTGATTTTCCTTTTATCGATATCTCTTCCACATTTATTCGCGAGCAAATCAAAAAAGGTATAAGTGTTCGATATTTTATGCCTGATGTGGTATGGCAATATATTGAAGAAATGAAGTTCTATAAGAAGTAACCATTCCATCCATATTTCAGTGTGGATTTGTGTGAATATAGGTGTATAACTAACGCACATTTTTAATTAGGATAATTCGATTTTTTTGACGTGTGTTTTTTGATAAAATAAATAGTGTATAAACTCGGGTTTATACACAGGTCTGTAAACACAGTGTTAGTTTAAAGTTATGCCAAAACTACTGTCAACACTGTCATCCACATAGTGTTTATAAGGGTGATTAAAACAGCATATTTCATTGGTAAAACAAAATACACAGTAGATGTGAATTAGTGTGGATTAAAGAAAGTTTATGTGAATACGAAATATATAGGCAATGAGTTTATCTAACAATTCACACCCTTAATAATAACTGTTCAATAATTAATTTAATCTTTTATAATTTATTAATGGGGGATTTGTGTGTTGATTTAGTTTTCCAATCGTTTTCATTCAACAAAATATAAAAGCATTTTAGTGGCGAGTTAAAAAACAACAAATGGCTGCAGTAAAAATTATAAGTTATAATGTAAATGGTATTCGTTCAGCGATGCAAAAAGGATTTGTGGAATGGTTGGCAAAAGAAAATCCGGATGTGATCTGTTTGCAGGAAATAAAAATTGCACGCGAAGATTTTAATGCATCTCCGTTTGAAGCATTGGGTTATCACTGTTATATTTTTCCGGCAGTGAAAAAAGGATACAGTGGTGTGGCGGTGTTTATTAAACTAAAACCTGACCACGTAGAGTATGGCATTGGCATAGAAAAATATGACCATGAAGGAAGAGCGCTAAGAATAGATATTGGCGATTGGAGTGTGATGAGTGTTTATTTTCCGAGCGGCACCACGGGTGATGAGCGTCAAAGCGTGAAGATGGAATTCTTAGATGATTTTTATGGATATATCAATGAGTTGAAGAAAAAGAGGATAAAGCTGTTGATTGCCGGAGATTATAATATTTGTCATAGAGAGATTGATATTCACAA
>CANGXE010000201.1 GCA_947457525.1 Bacteroidota bacterium
AACCGTAGCACGATGTATCTTAGATTTGTAAACTGATATTTGCATAATGAGGCGAAAGTAAAAAGAAGTAGGAATTATGCTAAAAATGTAAGATTGCAGATTAATTGCAAACTATTTCACATTTTCGAACAATGAACAAGCCTGAAATACAAAAACAAATCAGCGAACATCATACAGCATTCGTACAAACCTTAGAGCAACTAAGTGATGAAGCTTTTCTCTTCACCAAAGACGGAAAGTGGTCTGCCGGACAGCAGCTCGACCATATCATTAAGAGTATTTCACCCGTGATTATGGTTTTTGGTTTACCCAAATTTATTCCGCGTTTACTCTACGGTCATCCAAATAGAGCTTCGCGTAGCTATGAGCAAGTAGTGGCGGATTATGAGCATTTACTAAAGAATGGCGCCAAAGCCACCGGCAAGTATATTCCAAGAGAGGTGCCCATTAAGTTTCGTCAAAGGAGAATGGAGAAATTGAAAAAAGCAACAGAGCTATTGGCGAAAAACATCAATGCTTATTCGGAAGAACAACTCGACCAATATCAAGTGCCTCATCCTTTGTTAGGTAAAATGACTATTCGCGAGTTGTTGTATTTCACTATCTATCATGTACACATACACGACCGGTCGGTGAAAGCATTGGCCAAAGGACTATAGAAACATGTTATCTATCAAACGTACGCCACCAATTTTGGCAGCCACTAGTGCCACTAGTTTTTCACGTTTAGATTTTGGAATAGCTAAGGTTTTGGCATTTCGGATAGCGAAATATTCAAGTGATATATCTTGATGTGCTGAAAGTTGAGCGGAGATTAGCGCTTGCACATCCGCAATGCTTTTTGTTTTAAGTTTTACTTTTTGTTTAGCCTGCTTCAATGCTTTGGAGAGTTTAATGGCTATTTTTCTCGACTTTTCGTCTAAACGTACATTTCTTGAGCTTTTGGCCAATCCGTCTCTCTCTCGCTCCGTGGGGCAGGCGATTAACTTTGTAGCTAGTTTTTTCTTGGTGATAAGTTCGCCAACAATCATCTGCTGCTGATAGTCTTTTAATCCCATAAAAAGTAAATCGGGCTTGGCTATACGTAACAGTCGCTCTACTACTTGCGCCATGCCCTGAAAATGGCCGGGGCGGTGTTCACCCTCCAGTGTGTCTGCCATAAAACCAAAATTTATTTCACGTTTAATGACTGTGCCGTTAGGGTAAATTTCTGCTACCGAAGGCAAAAATAGCACATCGCAACTCGCGGCTTCGAGCAATTCAATATCTGAAGATAGTGTGCTGGGATATTTGGCAAAATCTGTCGGATCGTTGAACTGCGTAGGGTTCACAAAAATGCTACAAACGGTCATGTCTGCTTGCTTTTTGCTAGCTTTTATGAGCGAAATGTGGCCGGAATGTAGTGCGCCCATGGTCGGAACAAAACCAATTTTTAAACCTGCTTTTCCCCATCTTTTATATTGATTATCAAGGTCTTTAGTATGTTTCAGTAGGAGCATAATTCAGCGACTTAACACTTTTAGGGATAGTTACTTTGGTTTCTTTCGGTTTTTTATTATTATCTTTGCCATCCGCTAATTAAATAGAGCGTTGAAACATAGCCAACAAATCAAATCAATTATATGGAAAAAAAGAAAATCTTAATCATCACGCAAGAGATGGATCCGTATTTAGCCTTGACAGAGGTTTCTAAAATAGCCAACGAGTTACCCAAACACATGTTAGAAACGGGTATGGAAATTAGAGTGTTGATGCCAAAATTTGGCACTATCAACGAAAGACGCCACAGATTGCACGAAGTAGTTCGCCTTTCGGGTATAAACGTAATCATTGATGATGAAGATTTTCCATTGGTAATTAAGGTAGCTTCATTGCCGGGGGCTCGTCTTCAAGTTTATTTCTTGGATAATGAAGATTTCTTCAAGCGTAAGTTGGTGTTTCATGATGAAAATGAGAAGTTCTTTGAGGACAACTCTGATCGTATGATTTTCTTCTGTAAGGGTGCTTTGGAGACCGTTCGCAAGTTTGGTTGGCCACCTGACATTATTCACTGCATCGGTTGGATGACAAGTCTTATTCCTATGTATCTCAAAACAACTTACAAAGATGACCCTGTTTTTGCTAATGCTAAAGTGGTGTACTCCGTAATGAAAAATGAGTTTGACGGAAAGTTAAAAGCCGATTTTGTTACCAAGTTGGTAATTAGCGAAGAAATTTCCAAAAAACACATCGACTTCTTCAAAGGAGGTGACAACACTAGTCTGCACCTTGGCGGCTTAGAGTTTGCTGATGCATTGATGGTTGGTGAATCTTTGGACGAAAAAATCACTATTCAACTCAAAAAAGCTAAAGGCAAAAAAGTATTAAACATCACAGCAGAGGAAGAAACCACCATGCCTATGTTCACACAGTTTTATAAAAATATTCTGTCGAACTAAGCGTTTGTGCGTTAAATGATTTTATTTGCTAAGTGAGAACTCCTAGACTGATTAACTACAATACCATACTTAAATTAGCACTGGCAATATTACTTTGCTGGTGCTTCTTTTCTTTTACGGGCTGCAAAGACCCCAGCATTGAAGATAACGATTTGTTAACGGACGATGATAATTTATCATTGGATAAAGACACGCTATATTTCAACTCACGAACCGTTCGCGAAAACCCTCTTAAATCAAACAACGTAGCTACTGTTACATTGGGGCATATTGATGACCCGGCATTTGGTAAAACGGCTACTTCTTTTTATACACAATGCCGCTTGAGTAAAAACAATGTGAGTTTTGGGGCGAATCCCGTGTTAGATTCTGTAGTTCTAAGTTTAAAATACTCTGGCAAGTACGGCAAGTTTGATCAGCCTATTAACTTAGTGGTGTATCAACTTAACCAAAACATTGACACACTCAATTACAACCTTAACGATGCGTTTCAGGTTAAACTCCCAACTATTGGGCAGTTGACTAATTATGTTCCAAATTTAACGGATAGTGTTGTTGTAGTTGGTGTTAAGAAAGCACCACAATTACGAATTCCTTTAACGACCAGTTTCGGTAATCAAATTCTACAATCTGACACATTAAACTTAGTAAACAATACTGCCTTTTTAGAATTGTTTAAGGGGTTATATGTAACTGTTAGTTCAAATTCCGGCAACGGTTTAGTTTACTTAGACTTAAAATCAGCCATCTCCGGAATCACTCTCTTTTATAGAAACGATACGGAAGATTCACTGCAATTATTTATCCCAACATCGGGTATTTCAGTTAACCATATTGACAATAATTACACCGGCAGTCCAGCACAATCAGCTCTGAGCACCACAATAGCACAGCCAGGCGTGAATAGCTTTGTTCAAGGCGGAGCGGGTACTTATGCTCGTTTAGAAATTGTTGATTTAGACAGTTTTCCTAAGAATATTGCTATCAACAAAGCTGAGTTAATTCTGACCCAAAGCACGGATACTTCTTACTTGGCTCCTTTGCTCTTAGATTTATTTCGAGTAAGTGATTTTGACGGACCGGTTAGTTTAGAAGATGAAGGTCTGAGCCACTATGGCGGTGTACGTCAAGTAGAAAATGTGAATGGCGTTTTGCTTACGCGTTACCGTTTTAATATCAAAAAATATTTCCAAAAACTGATTAACGGTACGCACAATAACAAAGGATTTTATTTGAAAACCTTGACTCCAAATACAAACTCAGAACGTGTGGTAATTGCTAACTCACTGACTGACCCCAATTTCAAAATAGTATTAATTGTTACTTACACAAAACTTTAAATTATGTGTGGAATAGTTGCTTACATCGGCCATCGCGAAGCTTATCCAATTATCATTAAAGGATTAAAAAGATTAGAGTATCGTGGATATGACAGCGCAGGAGTAGCGCTGTTACATAACGGATTAAATGTTTACAAAAAGAAAGGGAAAGTCGCTGACTTAGAAGCAGAAGTTGCGGACAAAGATGTACACGGTCACCTAGGTATGGGGCACACACGTTGGGCTACGCATGGTGAACCCAACGA
>CANGXE010000202.1 GCA_947457525.1 Bacteroidota bacterium
ACGCACCCATAGTGGCAAATACTGCTTTGGGAAAACGCCTATGCAAACCTTTATCGATAGTATAGATCTGGCCAGAAACAAACAGCTTGACCGGTTAAAAGAAAAAATCGATAACTTACACCCGATAATCGAAGCGGAAGCAGGCGCTGCTGGAGAGCAACCTGCCAGGAATAGTTTATCCTCGGAGAATGAAAAAGAGGTTGGCGAAAATCCAACCTCTTTCAATCAAAATCATTCTTTGAGTAATGCCTCTTAAAACTCATGTATTTTTGCCCTGCTGTCAGATCAAGTACTAGCTATTACAGTTTATTACCAAATAGTCTTAAAGCTCAGTGGAATATTGGTTTCAGTAATATAGTGAATGATTGACTCCTTTCGGATTAAGCTCACGCTCATTTTATATACAAAGATGGCGCTAATCAATATGATGTTGCTCTTGGTTCAATTCCTATGAACCGACTTGAGAATATAGTAGAGTAACTAACCAAGTCACTGAAAACAAAAAGGCCTCTCTTTCCCAGAGTAGGCCTTTTGTTTAATCGATAATAAAGTTTGAACTATCTTCCGATGAAAATCTTTTTAGCAATAATTGTTGAGCCTGATTTAACCGATGCTACGTAGTATCCTATTGGCAATTCGCTCAGGTTTATCTGTGTAGTTGGTTCTGTGATTGTTGATGAGTATACCGCTGCTCCGGTCAAACTATAGACATCAAGAGCTATTTGTGCATTGATAATGTTTTCAATATTTACCGTAACTGTAGAGCCCCAAGAAACTATTGAACTATTCAAAGCTGGTTGATTGTCAACTGAAGAAGCAATGCTATTTTCTACATTAATTATTACAGAAGCATTGTCTGAACAACCGTACTGGTTAGAGGCAATCAATTTTACTTCATAAACACCAGGTTCAAAATAGTAGAAAGTTGGATTAGCTACTCCGGTGATCAATGAGCCATCACCAAACTCCCAACGATATTGGCTAGAGTTCATTGCTATGGCGCGGAAATCTATTTCTTGAAAAGTATAAGCAGTTTGTGTAGACACATCAACATCAGCTACGATAAAATTACCTTTCAATTCAAAGTTTTTAGTCGTAGTATAAGAACCGTAAACAAAAACCAAATAGTAATTTCCAGCAGGCAAATTGGAGAAATCGAAGTTGCCGTTGACGTTGGAATAAGTAGCAACTTGTTGATTGAATTCATCATATAGGTTGCAAAGAGTCCATTGTATAGAATTATCTTGGGCAATCATGATTTTACCATCATTGTTCAAACAACCGGCATTGGATGAAGAAAACTGAGTGGGGAAAGAAACATGAACAAAGAAACGTCCGGTAGCCGGGTCGTTAGCTAATAGATTTGCTGAATAAGCACCTGCTCTAAGGTCGTGGAATGTACCGGTTTGTTTGTCTTCCAAGCGAATGATTGAAGTTGGGTCGAAATTGAACAATTGTGAAGCTGAGATTGAATATTGACCGTCTGCATCTACATCACAACCTAGAGCAACTACTTCTGTAGAAGAAAGTGTACCAAAACCGTTGATAGAACATGGAACGTTATCAATGCTGGGAGAAAAAATAGTCGGCACTCCGGCCACACCGCTGAATTGCTTTTGCGCATCTTCTTGGCTATTGTATGTTGGGTTAATGCTTTGATCGAAATAGATAGTTGCCTCATCTAAGTGACCGGTTTGCGTTTGCAAACGAATTTTAACTTGTTTTTTTTCTTGTGTAGCAAACAATGTGCTAACCAAAAGCGCGAATGTGAGTGTTAGTAGTAATGATTTCATAGTAGTCGGTTTTTTTTTAAATCAATGTTCCTTTAATAGGGTTGTACCATTGCTGACAACAAGTTCAAGTTGCTATCAACACTATCTATTACGATAGCATTTGACAAAAGGTTACAGTTTTCCGAAAAAAAAATCGGCTAGTTATAAATTGGGATAATCAACGATGAAGCGCACTGTAGGTTTGTCGTGCATCAAGGAAGTATTGCTTAACCACACTCATGCGTAACAGAAGATTCTTACGCTTGTTAGGTATTAACTTTCTCTTTACTAAAAGCGAAGGAAATTGCTTAAAAAAATCAACATGCGCACGAACAATTGCCTTGAACGTAGTCATGTTTTTCTCTATCAACAAGGCTTGATGTGCCGCCACTATGTCGAGGAACAGACGTATAGGTAGTTTCCACATAAGTTCACCGAAGGGCAAATTTTTGAATAACAACATCAAGTTATTTCTAAAATTCAAATACGTTTTCCGAGTATTACCATAAGGTAGACTTCCACCCCCCACATGATAGACTACTGATCCAGGCACCACGACTATTTTATATCCTAAGTTTTGCATACGCCAACACAAGTCAATTTCTTCTTGATGGGCAAAAAAATCTTCATCCAGACCCCCTGCTTGCCAATAAGCATCGGCTCGCACCACTAAACATGCCCCTGTGGCCCAAAAAACAGGTACAACATCATCATACTGACCATTGTCCTCTTCTATCGTGTCAAATACACGACCTCGGCAAAATGCATAGCCGAAGGCATCAATAAAGCCACCCGATGCACCTGCATATTCAAACTTATTCCGCTTAAAATAATCCAACAATTTAGGTTGTGCGGCTGCAATTGTTCTATCGCCATCCATAACGTCTACGATGCGCGCTATCCAGCCTTCGGTTACTTCAATATCTTGATTGAGTAATACGTAATAATCCGCTTTTAACTTAGCTAGTGCATCATTGTAACCACCCGCATAACCCCCGTTTCGTCCATTTTGAATAATGGTTATCTGCGGATAGTTTTCTTGAACAAACTCTACTGAACCGTCTGTTGAAGCATTATCCGCCACCACAATCTCGCAGTAATCCTGAGGGGTATGTTGCACCACGGAAGGAAGAAACTGCTCTAGAAATTTCTTTCCGTTCCACCCTAAAATAACAACTGCTATTTTTTTTGTCATTGAAAAATTAATTGCCATCAAACATACATTTTCCTATTTTTATACATAAACTAAAAATTATGCAAAAGAAACTTCGAAAATCAGCCGACCGCAAACTATTTGGTGTTTGTGGTGGAATAGGAGAATATTTGGATATTGACCCAACGGTCATCCGATTGGGGTTTATTGTGGCCTTTTTTGGATTAGGCACAGGGCTGCTCCTCTATGTAATCATGGCAGTAGTGATGCCCGACTAAAATTATCAGCAACTAATATTCAAAAAAAAACGCCCCGATTGGGGCGTTTTGAATTTATTAGGTTAAGGTCACTATTTAGTGACTGTGAATAATCTGGATTGTGAGCGTACATTGCCTACTGCAACATTTAACAAATAAGTACCATTAGGAAGATTAGCCGCATCTAGATTAAACAAGTTCTCACCAACTATAGTGTTGCTTACTGTTTGCTCACTGAACAACTTACCGGTCATGTCAAAAACACGCAGAGTAATAGTTGAAGATTTATTAAGTGTAACTGCCACTTTAGAAGAACTGTTCACCGGATTCGGGAATATATTTAAATCAGATACTTGCATAGCTTCTTGAGTTGGGTTATTGATGCTAGCTACTTTAGCACAAGCTGTGTTGCCAATCAAAGTAGTAGAACGCCACAAACCGCGACCGTGTGTACCAATGTATAAAACAGGACAAGCATCTTCATATAGTTTAATTTCGCGAACACGGAAAACAGGTACTCGGTTGATAGTTTGGTTTTCTTCATACCAACTTGTGCCATCGTAGCTCCACAAACCTAGTTCGCTACCAACAATGATAGCTCCATTTATTTTACTGATAACTACGTCATAAACCGGCATGTTTGGTAAATTAGCTTGGATAGATTGCCAAGTAACACCACCGTTTGTAGTTTCAAATACATGAGAGGTACCTGCGCTCGAAAAACCAGCAAGAACAGCAACAGCATGGTTTTCATCATTTGGATCCACAGAAACACCCTCCACCGCACGACCATTGGCGATAGCCACATTCGTGTATTGAGAACT
>CANGXE010000203.1 GCA_947457525.1 Bacteroidota bacterium
GTCCGGTACAGAAAGATAAATCAGGGCCGGCATTTACTTTTACTGATGTATCAATATTAACAGTAACAAAATTACTTCCCGGACATCCGTTTTGAGAAACCGTCACTTGATAAGTTTGTGTGGTTTGAGGATTAGCAGTCGGGTTTCTGATAGCTGGATTGGATACGGCATTTGTGCCTGTAGAAGGTGTCCAAACAGTTGTAAACGCAGAATAATCCGGCTGACATAAACGCATTCTCAATTTTGGTCTTTGATTAGTGCTAGTTACAGCAGCATTAATATTACATTGATTGGTGTTAGCGCGAGAATAAATAACGCTATTATTTACTGTGGTAAACACCATCATGTTATTGAAATTATTAAACGTATTTGGATTAAAAAAGCAAATCTCAATCACTAAGTTTGAAACTCCATCCCAATCATAAAATGTATTTAGGTTATGATTATTCCAGCCGGTAACAGGGGTGTAAAGTGAAACGCCATTGGAAAGAGGAGCTTGATAGACTTGAACCAATCCTGTTTCCCAAGCAGATAATGCGGTTACTGTAGGGGATACACATTTCATTCGAATAGTGAAATCTTGTAGTGAGGCGTTGCTATTGAATGTGCCAATCTGCCAGGCTAATGATTTGATTGTGCCGCCACCGCCATAGACTGCATTTAGTTCTGCAGCTGTGTAGAGAATTTGCATTCTCGTGCTTCTAAAGTAGTTTCCATAAATAGTAACATTACTAGTTGGACTACCTGTTTGAACATTATAGCCAACCCCAACGGAGTCTGTTTTATCAATTCCATTGCATCCCACAGCGTTTAACCCACAACTAATTGGATTTGATGTGTAGTTTAATTGAACAGGTTGACCGGGACAAATGATTGTCGGATTTGCAGTAGCCACAACCGGAGGGCCTATTCCGGCTACGTTTATACGTACCGTGTCAGAAAGTGAACAACCATTGGCACTATTTACTGTCAGTGTGTAGGTAGTGGTTTGAAGTGGTGTAGCATTGGGGCTCAATAGCGTGGTCCCCCCTGCAGCTATATAGGTTGGTGGCGTCCAAAGATAGGTATAAGGTGCAGAACCTTGCGATAGAGCAGGAGCAAATTGAATAGTTTGGTTAGCACAAATGTTTTGATTAGGTCCGGCATCTAGGGTAAAGTTTGGATTACTTACGTTAATGGTTACGGTATCTCTGGCGATACAACCGCCAACAGTAGCCGTCATGGAATAAGTAGTTGTGACTGTTGGTGAAGCTAAAGTTGTTGCAGCTGTTGGTGTGACTAGCGAACCTGCAGGAGCCCATTGGTAGGTAACACCACCTGTGCCTTGCAGTGTAGTTGTTTCACCGGCACATATAAAGTAATCAGTGGCGGTGGCATTGGCTTGTATCGTATCCAAAATTGATATTACAGCGCTATCATAAGGCAAATTTGTGCAAGGATTAATCAAGAATAATTTAATGGTTTCTGAACCTTCTGTAATACCGTCTATATTCGGAACTACGATTACATTGGCAACGGTATCACCAGGAGCTATAGTAACAGAGCTTAGTATGTTGTTGTAATCAACACCATTTATAGCTGTTCCACCAATTGCGTAGTTAATAACTTGTGGGGCTGTCGAAATTTTGTCTGATACAAAACGGAAAATTCCATTAGCGCATCCTTCAATGGCGGTGTTGAAACCATTGCCAATTGATGTGCTAGTTTTAATAGTGAAATTACCTGAACTAAATGATTTAGCTTCTAAGAAAACGCCTGAGTCTAGTGCACCGTCACCTACATCAGCAATCGCTAATTTGATTTGGTAAGGTTGGCAGGGAACTGTGGCAAATTTGGCGATTAGCCTAACAGTAAATCCGTCATAAACAATACTTAATCCTGTAGAATTATTCACGTAATATTGAGTGTTTGTAAGAATACAGGGTTGAACAGCACCTTGAGAAACTCCTCCATTTATAGTTCCAATTGAAACCGGAGTAAGAGTATTAGGCACAAGTGCAACATTTCTTTTGACATAATTTCCGCCAGCCGGGTTTGGTCCAGATACAAAGAAACCGAAAGCATCATTAAAATTACTACAAACAAAATTGGTATATTCCTCTGAACCGAAAACGTATTCAAACTCAACTGTGTCACCAGTTGGCGTCAACGTGAATTCTAATAAACACCTGTCAAATGAACCTAAAGTAGAGGGAGATATAATATTGATATCAGCATCTCCTGGACCGTTAGCTGAATAGCTAGCTAATGTTGTGGCGGCTGTATTAATACCAGTTTCTAAAGCTGTTGGACAAGCTGTTTGAATAGAGCCTGAGGAAAGCACTACACCTTGATTGATGCCTAGGTTTGTAGCATTCCCGCCTGTAAATGTACCAATACCACAGTTATGGCAAGTTACGACCATGTTGGTGATTTGCACACCACCCCCTTGAAGAGTAGAGGTCAATTGAGCAATGTTTTGGGTAGGATTAAGCGTGAACTGAGCAAAAGTAAAATTGCCCATTACAACGAACGCAAAAAACGCTGTAAGCTGTTTAATTTTCATCGGTATAAATGTTATCAGGTTAGTGTTATGTAAAAATACCATAAATATTTCATGAATTATATACTAATCATTGAGTAAATATTGGCATAAAATCTGGCACATTAAAAACTCAATTGCCATTAGTTATGAATATTCAACTCAGTAATTATTAGTACAATAATTTGTGAGATTTCGTTGCCCTAGGAAGGTATAAAAACAATCCTTCATCAAGTTGCCTTAAGCAATCAATCGTCTTACATCTAGTATAAAAAATAAGATTTTTCAGGGTTCAAAACTTTTGAATAAAAAATATTTGATATAGGACAAAAACAGTTCCTAGCACGCTTGATAAACATTCACAAGTTAACTGATCACCTACTAGTTTTATATTGTTTTGCTTATATCCAATTGATTAGTTGTTTGTTAAAATGAGTATTTATTTTGCTGGAAGTGTAAAGTAGAATGTACTTCCTTTATTTGGAATACCTTCTGCCCAAATTTTTCCTTTGTGTTTAGAAATAATGGATCTGACAATGTAGAGACCCAATCCAGTACCATGAAACTCCTCATCACTATGTAAGCGATTAAAAGGTGTAAAAAGCTTTTCTGCGTATGCAGGTTCAAACCCAACTCCATTATCTTTGATGTAATAAATTAGTTCTCCGGTATCTGAGATAGTTTTTCCTATTGTAATTAAGGGTTCAATTTGTTTAGAAGAATATTTAATAGCGTTCGAAATTAAGTTTGTTAAAACAAGTCTTATCAGACCTTGATCAGCATTAACATTTTCTAAATTTTCAATACTAAAATGAGAACCACTATTATAATCACTTTCCAACTCTGATACAATAATCTTTGTTAATGTACCTAGATCGAAAGTGCTCATCTTAAGTTCTTGTGTTCCAATTTTTGCAAGATTAAGTAGGTCATTAATAATCGCATCCATACGAATGGTGTAATTCTTAATTTGAATTATCATTTCTAAATTAGGTTCGGGTATCTGTTTGCCAATATTTTTTTTAAGAAGTGTGGCGTATTGGTTGATCATACGGAGGGGTGAACGTAAGTCATGTGAAACAGAGTATGAAAATTTTTCTAGCTCATCATTTTTTTGCAATAATTGATTTGTTCGTTCTAACACCTTTAATTCTAAAGAATTATTAAGGTCGGAAATTTTATCTTGTTGTTTTTTTAGTTCTGTAACATCGGTACCGAATCCTATAACATTAATCATTTCATCGCCTATAAAAATAGGGTGTAACTTTCTAAGTACATGATGCAATTCTCCTTTACTGTTTACAGTCTTATCAACCCATTGTAAAGATTTTTTTTTAACTAAAACACTGTTAAACTTAGCTCTTCTATCATCGGCCATTTTGGGGTCTCTACCTCTGTAACTGCAATAATCATAATCATCTTTGCCTATTAAATATTCCCTTAAATTACTATCTGATATTGCCGCAGGATTTAAAAAAA
>CANGXE010000204.1 GCA_947457525.1 Bacteroidota bacterium
GAAAAACAAAGTACTTATCTCTTTAGGCGTTTTGGTGTTGTTGCTAATCGGTTTTGCCGTGGTGGGCAAAAAGAAAGGTTGGATTGGCAAAGGCGAGCAACTGGAAGTGGCCGTAGAGAAATCGGCTAATCGCTCAATCATCGAAACGGTGACCGCCAGCGGAAAAATTAATCCGCAAACGGAAGTAAAACTCAGCTCAGAGGTGTCGGGCGAGGTGATACAGCTCAACGTGCAAGAAGGCGACTCGGTGGTGAAAGGCAAATTGCTTTGCGTCATTAACCCTTCTATCTACGAAGCTATTGTCACGCAAACCTTGGCGAGCGTTAACCAAGCAAAAGCGAGTTTGGCAAGTTCGAGAGCTTCTTCTATTCAAGCTAAAGCGGCTTACGATAATGCGAAGCGCAACTTCGACCGCAACCAGTCTTTATATAATGATAAAGTGATTTCTGAAATGGAGTTTGAAGGTTCGAAATTGCAATATGAGCAAGCCGAAGCCAATTACTCTACGGCCAAAGAGCAAGTGAATGCCGCATCGTTCAGCGTGCAGAGTGCCGAGGCGCAACTAAGCCAAGCGATAGACAACTTAGCGAAGACCAAAATCTTTGCGCCTATGAGCGGTATTGTGTCGCTGGTGAATGTGAAACTAGGCGAGCGCGTGGTGGGCACGGCACAAATGGCCGGCACGGAGATTATCCGCATTGCTGACTTGGCCAACATGCAAGCCGAAGTGGACGTGAACGAAAATGATGTGCTCCGCATTGCCTTGGGCGACACAGCCGAGATAGAAGTGGATGCTTACCTCAAGAAAAAATTCATCGGGGTGGTGTCGCAGATTTCGTATAGCGCTACCAACACCATAAGCCAAGCCATCAGCAGCTCGCAAGCGACCAACTTCACCGTGAAGATGAACATCTTGAAAGACAGTTATGCTGACCTCATCAAGCCGGAGCTCGGCAAGCGCTTTCCGTTTCGCCCGGGCATGAGCGCCACGGTAGACATCAAGACCGAAACGAAAACAAACATCCTGACGGTGCCTATCCAATCGGTAACTACTCGCGAAGCCGGACAGCTGGATGAAAGCAAAGCCAAAACCGCCAAGAAAGACGAGGATGAGAAGAAAGACCTCCGCGAGATTGTGTTCGTAGTGGCGGGCGGCAAGGTGACCGCCAAGGAAGTGAAAACCGGTTTGCAAGACGCGAACTACATCGAAATCCTGTCGGGCTTAGCCCCCGGAGAAGAAGTGGTGAAAGCACCGTTCAAACTCATCTCCAAAACCCTCAAGAATGGCGACATCATCAAGGTGGTAGACGAGAAAGACTTGTTTAAAGACGAGGAAAAAGAGGAGTAAGCCGTAATTTTTGCAGCGTAGAAATCAAGAAGCAAATGTGGTTTGACTGCCGATCTATGTAGGATTTCTAGCTTTCGGTATAGCCGAAACCAACCTCGGTAGGACATAACTATTGAACAAAAACATTGTATAATCTTAATGACCGAGCAGTTCAAAACAACGCTTATCGCCACACTACACCAGTTTCTGCTGAAGCGTGCTGCGCTGTTTGGTTCGTTTGCTCGGGCAAAAGAAACCACTGACAGCGCCATTGATATTCTGAGAACCAGAAAGCGGTTTCACCTTGTTTGACCTTTTACGGATAAAACGCACCTGCCAAATCATTGAAGATTATTAGGAGGATAAAACGGAGTTTAATTTTGAGCTGATTTTTTTATTCAAGATGCTGTAATCAGACGATTTGAGATAATTGGAGAGGCGGCAAAAGTGCCGGCCACATTTCGCGATCAACAACCAAATGTAGAATGGGTGTTAATGACATATATGCGCAACAAATTAATCCTGAGTATTACTGAGTTTCCACGAGCATAATTTACAATACTGCCTCTAAACTAAAAGAAGAGTTATTGCTCCTGATAACTCCATAAAACCTATTAAACAACAAACCTACTTAAACAGCGTGCAAGAAATAAGTTTTGAATCATACTTGGATTACAAACCTATTGTAACTCATGAATTGGACATATTGACGCTTGAGCAGGTTTGCCCGGGTTTCGTCACGTGCTGACGAAGCCACGCAAAAAGACCATAATCGGCCTTTCGACTGGCACCATCTACCACATTTAAATGTGTACCGGCAACGCCACCAGAATATTCAACCTCAGCTAAGGCGTGTAGATTATGGCGGTATGAGATAGGGAAGAGATGATGGAGGATAATGAGGTTCTGTTACTAGTGGATGTTCTTTCCCCACCGATAGGTAAATATCATCACTTCACCCCCCTCCTCCACGCCTTGTTTCCACTCAATAACTGATTTTAATCATATCGATGCATGACTTAGGTCATAAGTAAGACCTTATTGCGCAAATACATTTGGCCCTCAAAATAAAAGTGATTTATGAGTGTATTCTATATTTTAATTGGTTTCAGTTTAGTGTTTGCGGTGGGCTTTTTAATTGCCTTCATCCGCAGCGTGAAAGCCGGCCAATTTGATGATGCCTACACGCCTTCTGTACGCATTCTGTTTGACGAACACCCAAAATCATCTTCTTCCCAATCAAAGAAAAACTAAAGTATGCAAGTAGAAAAATTCAGCTACGATAATAAGATCGTACGGAACTTCGCCATTGCCACCTTCGTCTGGGGCATTGTTGGAATGCTGGTTGGTGTAATTGTAGCCTTACAGCTCATTTACCCGCAGCTCAATTTTATTGAATATACCTCCTTCGGGCGGCTCAGACCACTCCACACCAACGCGGTGATTTTTGCGTTTGTGGGCAATGGTATTTTTATGGGCGTGTACTACTCGCTCCAGCGCTTGACCAAAGCCAGAATGTGGAATGGTGTGCTCAGCACCATTCACTTTTGGGGTTGGCAGTTGATTATTGTGCTGGCGGCTGTCACACTTGTGTTGGGTGTCACAACCAGCAAAGAGTATGCTGAGTTGGAATGGCCAATAGACATCTTGATTACTCTTATCTGGGTAGTGTTTGGTGTAAACATGTTCGGTACCATCTTCACCCGCAGAGAGCGTCACTTATATGTAGCCATTTGGTTCTTCATCGCCACTTGGATTACCGTAGCCATGTTACATATCGTTAACTCCTTGGCTTTGCCGATTAGCTTAACGAAGAGCTACTCTATCTATGCCGGTGTGCAAGATGCCTTGGTGCAATGGTGGTATGGACACAACGCGGTGGCGTTTTTCTTAACTACGCCTTACCTCGGCTTGATGTACTACTTCTTGCCAAAGGCTGCTAACCGTCCGGTGTATTCTTATCGTCTTTCTATCATCCACTTCTGGGCGCTTATCTTCCTTTATATCTGGGCAGGTCCTCATCACTTGTTGTACACCGCTTTGCCGGATTGGGCACAGTCTTTAGGCACCGTGTTCTCTATCATGTTGATAGCACCGAGTTGGGGCGGTATGATCAACGGTTTATTGACCTTGCGTGGAGCATGGGACAAAGTGCGTGACGATGTTGTTTTAAAATTCTATGTAGTGGCCGTAACTGCTTACGGTATGTCTACCTTCGAAGGACCAATGCTTTCTATCAAAGCAGTAAATGCGATTTCGCACTACACTGACTGGACGATTGCTCACGTACACGTAGGCGCTTTGGGTTGGAATGGTTTCTTGACCTTCGGTATTCTTTTCTGGATCATCCCTAAAATGTTCCGCACAGAATTGTACTCGCGCAAATTGGCGAACATGCACTTCTGGTTAGGCACATTGGGTATCTTGTTCTATGCCATTCCGATGTATTGGAGCGGTTGGACACAATGGGCGTTGTTGCGTCAATTTAAACCGGAAGGCGTATTGATGTATCCAAACTTCTTAGATACTTTGAATGCCGTGATGCCGATGTACTACATGCGTGCGTTTGGTGGTACACTTTACTTAGTGGGTGCTATCATCGGGGTTTACAACTTGATTAAAACAATGGGTCAAGGAAACTTCCTAGCCAACGAAGAGGCAGAAGCAC
>CANGXE010000205.1 GCA_947457525.1 Bacteroidota bacterium
ACATGTGGAGCGCGGAATGATTACTTTGCATCCGATTGGTATTCCGCACGGACCACACCCCGGAGCTGTAGAAAAATCTATCGGCAAAAAAGAAACTAAAGAATTGGCGGTGATGGTAGACACCTTCAAGCCGCTTTGGTTGACCGAAGGTTCTATGCAGATAGAAATGCCGAACTATTATAAAAGTTGGGTAGAATAAATTTAGTCAAATTTAAAAATCATAAATTATGAGCACCGAAACATTAGAAAAAGTAACAACCACAACTGAGGTTGATTTTTTACCATTGAATGGCACTGACCACATTGAGTTTTATGTCGGAAACGCTAAACAAAGCGCTTACTATTATCAATCGGCCTGGGGCTACGAATTGATTGCCTACGCAGGACCGGAGACAGGTGTACGCGATCGTGCTTCGTACGTGTTGAAGCAAGGTAAAATTGTGTTGGTTTTAACTTCGTCTATTCTTCCCGATTCGGAAATTGCTCAACATCATGCAAAACATGGCGATGGGGTAAAAGTATTAGCGCTCTGGGTAGACGATGCGCGCAAGAGTTATGAGGCCACTACATCCCGCGGAGCGAAAGGTGAGATGGAGCCGCAAGTATTCACTGATGAGCATGGTGAAGTAGTTATTTCGGCTATTCAAACTTACGGAGAAACTATTCATAAGTTTGTGGAACGCAGAAATTACAAAGGAACGTTTATGCCGGGTTTTATGCCCAAGAAATCATTAATGACTATCAAGCCGGTGGGATTAAAACATGTGGACCATTGCGTAGGCAATGTGGAGTTGGGTCGCATGAATGATTGGGTTAAATTTTATGAAGATGTGATGGGATTCAAGTTACTCTTGACCTTTGATGATAAGGATATTTCAACAGAGTATACCGCATTGATGAGTAAAGTGGTGAGCAACGGAAACGGTTATGTAAAATTTCCTATCAACGAACCGGCTGAAGGCAAAAAGAAATCGCAGATTGAAGAATACATTGAGTTTTACAAAGGCGCAGGCTGTCAGCATATCGCTGTTGCTACCGATGATATCATCACTACCGTAGGTGAACTTCGCGCTAGAGGGATAGAGTTTCTCTATGTGCCGGACACATACTATGATGAAGTGTGGAACCGTGTGGGTCATATTAACGAAGACATGGAAGCCATCAAACGATTGAATATTTTGGTAGACCGTGATGAAGAAGGTTACTTATTGCAGTTGTTTACCAAGCCGGTGCAGGATAGACCTACGGTTTTCTACGAAATCATTCAACGCTGCGGAGCAAAGAGTTTCGGCAAAGGTAACTTCAAAGCCTTGTTTGAATCTATTGAAAGAGAACAAGAGTTGAGAGGGAATTTATAAGCCAATAAAAGCTATGCTCCGAAAACTTCTCTTGCTCGAACTAGCTTTGTTCGTGAGTATAGTTTTAGCAGAAGTGGCATTGCGGCTGGTAGACATGCCGACCAATAAATGGTGGGTGTGGCAGCCAAATCTACGGCAAACTTTTCAGCCGGAGTGCAGCATTTTCCCCGGTGTAAATGGTGCATCAACGTTTACGATTAACCCAATAGGCTATAGAGGCGATTTATTTGTGCCTGACTCGCATAACTATTTGTGCCTTGGCGGCAGCACTACCGAATGTCTTTATTTGGACGATGGCGAAACATGGACAAGTTTGTTACAGCAAGAGCTGAATAAAAACAATCCGACACAAAAAGTAATCATTGGCAACTTAGGCAAGAGCGGGGTAATGGCTTTTGATAATTACTTGCATTTAAAGAATTATGTGCCTCAGTTAGAAGATTTGAAAGGCGTTGTTTTTATGGTTGGGTTGAATGATGCTATGCGGTTTTTGAAAGATTCTAATAACTTTGATATGGGCTACAACCCAGAATTTGAAGATGACCGAGCGCAAGAGATTTTTCAGCGAAGTGTAGTGCGGCAAAAGTGGTGGGGTAAGTTTAAACTTACCCAATTGTTGCATCAAGTTTATCATCGGTTTCAAAACAAAAAAGTCGATTGGATGGTGCAAGACACCAAGGGTGAAACACTTCAACGCTGGCGAGAAAACAGAAAATCTGCCGTTTCGTTTATAGATACTTTGCCTCCTCATGAATATGCGTTGCGCAACTATGAAAAAGTATTGCATTTGATTTTGACCGAAGCTAGACTGCAATCGCTAGAAGTGTATTTTGTAAGTCAAACAAGTTTATATAAAGACAGTATGTCTGCCTATGAGCAAAGTTTACTTTGGATGGGAGGTGTATGTGAATTTCAACAGCAAGCTGGTCATGCCTATTACACCCCTAGGGCTATTCACCAGTTGCTAAGTGAATATAACCAATTGACCGCAGATTTTTGCGCGAAGAATAATTTGCCGTTTGTGGATTTAACACGTACCTTGCCCAAGGATACTTCGGTGTTTTATGACGATTGCCATTTTAATGAAAATGGTAGTCGCTTAGTCGCCAAAGCAATCACTCCATTGTTTTCACTTCAACCCAACCAACCATGACTTTCAAGCAATATGTTCAACTATTTTTTTGTTTAACTATTCCCCTAATCATTGGCGGAGTGTCGGGATTTGCCACCTCGGGTGGTTTGCAAGATTGGTATCCTAGTTTGGTGAAACCAAGCTTCAATCCCCCCAACTTTTTGTTTGGGCCGGTGTGGACTACGCTCTATTTATTAATGGGAGTTTCTTTATATATGATTTTACAATTGCCGCCTAGCACTGCGCGCAGAAATGCGCTTATTATCTTTGGCGTACAAATCTTTCTGAATTTTTGGTGGAGCATTATTTTCTTTTCGTGGCATGAGATGGGATGGGCTTTGGTCGAGATTATCGCCATCTGGTTTTCGATATTGGCAATGATTATCACATTTAAACAATTGAAACCAATAGCCGGCTACTTGCAGATACCGTATCTGATGTGGGTGAGTTTTGCCACTTTGCTGAACGCTTCGCTTTGGTGGTTAAATAGAATATAATTGTATATTAGCTGTAACTAAAGCTCCTCTGACTATGATGCCTAATTTTATTATTCTCGCTTTAGCTGCTTTGGTGCCGCTAGCGATTGGTTTCGCTTGGTATAACCCCAAAGTATTTGGTCACGTTTGGATAAAAAACTCTGGAAAAACAGAAGACGAGCTCAAGGCCGGCAACATGTTGGTTATACTCGGATTGACTTACGTCTCTGGCTTATTTTTAGCCATGGCGTTGTTTTCTATGGTTATTCACCAAGGAGGTTTGTTTTCTATGGTGCAAGGCAATCCAGACCTCAACGACCCAGCCTCAAAATTGAGTGAAACTATCAAGTGGATGATGGACAACTATGGCCATAACTTTCGCACGTTCAAACATGGTGTGTTGCACGGTATCATCGGAGCAGTATTTGTAGGCTTGCCTTTGATTGGCGTTACCGCACTTTTCGAACGCAGAGGTGCTTCATACATTTTTGTTCATCTCGGTTATTGGGTGTTGACCATGGCTTTGATGGGCGGGATTATTTGTCAATTCGCTTAAAACGTCTTTGGGCTCACTGATGAGACTTTTTCCGCACAGCGAATTTTATAAGATTTATGTTTCGATAGCTTTTTTTATTGTTATCCTGCTGGTCGGCACGGTGGGCTATGTGCTCATAGAAGACTACCCGATTTTTGATGCGTTGTACATGACCGTGATTACCCTCGCTACGGTTGGCTATGGCGAAACGCATCCGCTGAGCGATGCCGGGCGATTATTCACCATGTTTTTGATACTCGCCAACATTGGTACGTTTACTTATTTCATTACCCAAGTTTCCAGCTATTTTTTAGATGGAGAATTTATCAGAACCTACAAACATGTTCGTATGATTAACAAAATTCATGAGCTCCACGGCCACGTTATTATCTGCGGCTATGGACGAAACGGCACAGAGGCAGCTCGCGTTATCGAAAGTTCGGGTCTGCAATATGTGGTGATAGAGCAAGCCACAC
>CANGXE010000206.1 GCA_947457525.1 Bacteroidota bacterium
CTTAACCCATGAAAAGGATATTGCCCCCTTACTTCGCGAACCGATTTTTCAGCAACAAACTCCACTCATCCTCGGAGGCGGAAGCAATCTGTTGTTTACGGATAATTTCAACGGCCTAGTCATCAAAAACGAGCTCAAAGGCATTGAAATAATGGAAGAAACGGGTGACCAAGTGATTGTAAAAGCAAAAGCCGGTGAAAACTGGCACGAGCTGGTACTTTGGACTATCCGGCACCAACTTGCGGGCATCGAAAATCTTTCGCTTATCCCCGGCTTGGTGGGTGCTTCGCCCATGCAGAACATTGGGGCATATGGAGTAGAAATTAAAGATGTTTTTCACTCGCTCGAAGCTGTTCGCCTATCGGATGGCGAGCGCATGGTTTTTGGGCTAAATGATTGCGCCTTCGGCTATCGAGAAAGTGTGTTCAAGCACCAATTCAAAAATCAATTTATCATCACTTCTGTTTCGTTTCGCCTCACCCGACTGAACCCTGACCGTAGTAATTACACTTTCAAAACCGGCTATGGCGATATTAAAGCTAAGCTCGATGAGATGAGTGTGTTCTCGCCCACGCTCGAAACCGTTTCGGCTGCCATCTGCGCCATTCGCAGTAGCAAACTACCCGACCCAAAGGTGTTAGGCAATGCCGGTTCCTTCTTCAAAAACCCGAGCATCCCCGTTGAGCAGTTTGAAAAGATTGTACATTCCTATCCCGTGATGCCAAGTTATAAGAATGCAGACGGCAGTGTAAAAATCCCTGCCGGTTGGCTCATTGAACAATGCGGATGGAAAGGCAAAAAAGTAGGCCACACCGGCTCGCATGCACAACAAGCGCTAGTTTTAGTGAATTATGGCAATGCCACAGGAAAAGAAATCATTGCCTTAGCGCAACAGATACAAAAATCGGTTCACGAAAAATTTGGGATAGACATATACCCCGAGGTCAATTTTGTTTAATTGCCCTTAAGTACAGTATTTGATGATGCTCTTGATTTCAAATTTTCAAAAGTTGCCAAAGGAGTTTCCACGCTTTGTGTGTTGGTCATCCAATCAGGTAAACCACCCCCCGGATTTGAAGCATATTCGTTCATTACCTCTGTAGTTCCATTTGCAGTGGGTGTAAACTTCCAGGTGGCAGTCATTTGCTGAATGCGAACAACACCATCTTCGCTAGCTATATATTTCGGCTCAGAAGTTTCACGAATGATGATTACTCCATTGCTATCTTTCTCGGTTTTAACGCGAATAACACAATCTCTATCTGCGATAGGCCAAGGTGCGTTAAAAACAATATGTGCGATAAACTCATTTTCGCTGATGCGTGCAATAATTCTAGCTTTTTTACAACGTGGCAGCCAAGTATGATAATTATCGAAATCAATTAACAGCTTGAGCATTTCTTCGGGTGTTGTGTTCAAAACCATGATGGCTTTAGAATCTCTAAAATTGCCCCACTTACCTTTCTTAGTGAAAATTCGTATCCCTTTTTTCTCTTGCTCATACACCCATTCATTCACTGTGTGCTGCTGACGAAAAGCAGACAAGGTTATAAATGCAAAGACGATAAGAGAAATTCGGGTGTAGCCTTTCACGGTTTGAAGATATTTAGTTCCTATTTTTTATAAGAGCGCTTAAAGTTAAATAGTTTAATGACCAATTCCTTTCTCGCTCAACCAACGCTCTGCTTCCAAAGCGGCCATACAGCCGGTGCCGGCTGCGGTCACTGCCTGTCGGTAAACTTTGTCTTGCAAATCGCCACAAGCAAACACGCCTTCTACGTTAGTTTTGGCTGTGCCGGGTACTGTAGTCACATAACCTTGGTCGTCTGTGGTGATAAACTCCTTAAACACACCCGAGTTCGGTTGATGACCAATCGCCACGAAAAATCCGTGAACGGGGATAGTGGTCAACTCACCCGTTTTGTTATTCTTAATGCGAACGGCATCTACCACCGTTTCGCCCAAAATTTCGTCCGTTTCGCTATTCCAATACACTTGAATGTTTGGTGTATCAATAACACGTTGTTGCATAATTTTTGACGCACGCATTTCATCTCTGCGTACAATCATATGCACCTTGGTGCAAAGCTTAGAAAGATAGATAGCTTCCTCACAAGCCGTGTCGCCTGCGCCCACAATTGCTACTTCGGTGTTGCGGTAAAAGAAACCATCACACACTGCGCAAGCGCTCACCCCAGAACCGTTCAATCTTTTCTCGCTCGGAATGCCCAACCATTTTGCTTCCGCTCCGGTGGCTAGGATAACGGCATCTGCCTCCACTTCAATGTTGTCGTCAATCCAAATCTTCTTTGGAGAAACAGAGAAATCAACCTTAGTGGCCATACCAAAACGAATGTCGGTACCAAAACGCAAAGCTTGATTTTTGAAATCTTCCATCATTTCAGGACCTAGAATTCCTTTAGGATAGCCGGGATAGTTTTCTACGTCTGTGGTGTTTACTAACTGACCGCCTTGCAATAAGCCGGTGTACATTATGGGTTTTAACCCTGCGCGAGCGGCATAAATGGCGGCTGTATATCCTGCGGGTCCGGACCCGATAATCAAGCAATTGATTTTTTCACTCATAGTTTCTCTTTTTACAATTCTAAATTTCGGCAAATGTAATAGTAGCGGGTGATTTGATGATTAAAATTAGTTAACATCACCAAGGGGCAATTGCCTTGTACTTCTTAGTGGCATAACCCGCCCAAATACCAAGACCATTATTGATATTCGTCTTGATAAGCACAGGCGAACTGAAAGGGCTGTCACCTCCATCATTCTCCAAAGTGTAAAAGAAGTCATACGTCTTGCTATCAATGTTACTCCACTTTACGGTGATGGTGTCGCCACGTCTGAAATAGGTGTACGTGTTAATATCAAACTCCTCAGTTCTGGGTTGTCCTCTCTCTAGAGGCAAACCAAGACTTAATCCCACAAACAGCTTATCATCCCACACCGATTGCGAACGGGGTTTGTACTGCGGCTCATCGTTGCGTTGGGTCCAATAGCGAACAAAATTACCAAAGGTGTCGGGCACAGTTATGTAGGCATAACAACCGACAAACGAATCTCGGTAAGCAGGGTTGGTGTGTTCTTTAAATCCTAATGAGTCCATGCCAATAGCTGTTGGAATATAAGTTGTGGAAGTCACCAAAATAGAATCATCGCCCACATCAAAACCCGGAGCCATCACACGCAAATCATAACTCGTTCTTTCTTTGCCCATAAAACTGCAAGTGCCGGTTAAAAAATAACTCAAAATGTCAGGCACAGTGTAGACGCAAACGTTCGGAATGTTACCGGAGTCAACTGTAGTAAAACCCAAAGCATTGAGCAACACCTCTGCTTGTTCGGGAGGTAGGTTTAAGTTTTGTAAACAAAGTTCCACCAGCTCAGTTTCAGTGCCATCGCTGCCGCGCACACTGACTTGCGCTCCACGCACAAAATACGCCCCAATTTCGTTGATATTGATGTTGTCAAAAATGCGCTGACTGCGCGTGAGAATAACCACGGGTGGCACATTGTTTTCAATGCTTCCTTCCACCACAATTTTCTTAGCCGATTCCGGTATTTCAATATCAATTTCTTTGGTGCAACTGCCCACAGCCGCCACAGCAAAGAAAAATGCAGCAAGCACGGCATGTTTCAGGTTATATTTTAATGTATTTGTCATTGGGCATTAAAATTTAAAGTTCCAAGTGATGCTCGGTAAAATTGGGAAAAGTGAAGCTTGTTTAGCTTTGAACCGCAGTGTATTGTCATCTCCATTACCATTGTTGTTCGCTCCACCGATAGCTCCCGCTGGATCAATGAAAATAAAGAAAGGGTTCATGCGGTTGTAGGCATTGTAAATTGAGAAACTGATATCTGATTTTAAGTTGATTTTGCGCACTTTCTTCGGGATAATTTTGTAGATGAAACCTAAATCAAGACGGTGGTAAGACGGCATCTTAAACCAGTTGCGATCACCATA